>JAWXBP010000073.1 GCA_034440135.1 Planctomycetia bacterium | reverse complement strand
CTCCTTGATCATGTAGCCGCGATAACCAGCGCAAACAATGAAATCGGTCAACCCGTGCGCCGCATAGATCTTCATGATATGCCAAAGTAACGGGCGCCCGCCGATTTCGATCATGGGCTTGGGGCGAATGTGAGTTTCCTCGGAAATCCGCGTGCCGAGACCACCAGCTAGGATTACTGCTTTCATTGAATTTTCTTTCCGGCAAAATACATGCTTTGCAGATGGCCCGAGTTGACCGCACGCGCCGACCCTAGCATAACCTAGCCTCAACCCCACGTGCGGAGCGGACAGGGCATGGCCCGTGTAACGATTGGCGTTCCGGTGTTCAATGCCGAAAGCCTGTTGGAACGATCATTGGACAATCTCGCGGCCCAAACATTTCGGGACTTCAATATTATTGTTTTGGACAACGCCTCCACGGATCGCACCAGCGCGATCATAGAAAAATTTGTCCAAAAAGACACACGCTTTTCGCATCGAATTCAACCCTACAACAAAGGCTGCCGCCAGAATTTTGTCGATGTTCTGGCAATGGCTGAAACTCCCTATTTCATGTGGCGTGCGTACGACGATTATTCGAGTGTTAACTTTATCGACGAGCTGGTTCGCCTGCTGGACGCAACCCCCAACGCCGCATTGGCCGTTGGCCGTACTGTAATGGAAAAGCGAGGCCGCAGCCGGGTCAAAGTGTACCCACAACAGTGGCCCTCCGAACCCAATGACGTGTACGCGGCTCGTTTGGTGGTCCGCGCCCGTGCGGGATGGATTTATGGGCTCTATCGAACAAACGAATTGAGGTGGAGCCTAAATCACGTCGTCGCACACTTTGAGCACGTGCATGCATTTGACCCCTTGACCATCTTACCGTTTTTGATTCAGCGCCGGGTGGTAGGAACGGACAAAGCGGACTTTATTCAGGGCTTTGTCGATGTGGACAATGGTGCTCAGGAATCCGGCATTATCGATCCAGAAATGATGCAGAAACTGCGCGACGATTTTCGCCGCTATTGCAGCATCCACTTGCCTTCACTTGTCGGCACGCAAGCAGTAAGAGGACTGATGAAACCTGCGCTCTGGCACTACGCTGACAGGTCATATCGCTGGCTTAAGATTTTGAATGCGCGGACGAGAATGTTCTTCGGCGAAAAGCCTCATGCCCCAACAACAAAATACGACGCCGTGCCCGTCGCCGCGAACATAAGCTCCAACACGAACGAATAGCCTCAAGAGTATCCATCAATTATTTTCGTCTCGATCAGCTGGCCGCGTTTTCTTGGCTGCGCCAATAGTCCAGCGCCGCGGCAAGCCCGTCGTCCAGACTGACCGAAGGTCTAAACCCCACCTCATCCCGCAGCCTCGACACATCCGGAAATGACGCGGCTGGCTCATTCGGGCGATCTGGCAATGCCCCAATCGCAAGCAGTTCCGGTCGCCCTGACAACGTCGCCAGTTTTTTCGCGATCGATGCAATCGGCGCCGCATCCCCCGAACCAATGTTGACACACCCCCGCACATCCGACCGCGCTACAGCAGCGATGGCCGCCCCTACATCCCCCACATGCATAAAGTCGCGCAGCGCCTTTCCCGACGACATTTTGGCCGTCTCACCCTTGACGAACGACCGGCACAAAGAAGACACCAACCGCGCCGGATGTTCGCCATCCCCATAGAGCATAAATACACGCGTCCACACGAACGAGTGCCCCAGAGATAAAGCCAACGCCTCAATCGTACGCCGTGCTGTATCTTTGGCCAACCCATAGACCGTGTCAGGCTCAATACGTGACGTGAGTTCGCAAAACGGTGATGCAGCGTCGGGCGCGTATTCCGCTCCTGTCCCAACGCCGACAAACCGCGATGCCCCGCGCGAATAAGCTTCCTGCGCCAGGAATACCGAGGCTGCCACCCAATCCGCATTCGCAGGCGCGGCCCAATACTTGCCGTGCTCAGTGTACCAAGCGCAATGAACCACAATTTGCGGCGCCACGTCAGTAACGAGCTTGACGACCTGCTCACGAGATAGCAGATCCACCGTCTGCCAATTGACCCCGGTTAACTGCGGGCTCTGCACGTTGCGGCCACAAGCGTAGACCTCGACGCCAGTGCGAGCCAATGCAGACGAAACATGGCGGCCGATGAAGCCGTTAGCGCCGGTGACCAGGATACGGGCCATGTCTCCCACTGTGCAAGTTACCTCCGGTGTCATTCTTCTGCTTGCCCACCAATCCGGGGCCAGCGCCATCCGATCTCGGCACGAACGCGCTTGGCCCATGAAAGTTTTGGTACGACCGCATTCTCACCCCAGGCTAGACGAGCAAGTTTTAATCGTTTGGCAGCGCTGCCGGCTTGATAATGGTGCGTCCGGTTGTCGGCGATCAGTAATCCTTCTTGCTGACCGGAGCGAAACGTTCGGCTGATCGGCCATCCGTCAGTGGACCAAGCCCTTCCATTGCGATCGACCAAAAGAGGAACCAGTCCCCGAGCAACGATTTGTCGTGTTAGGCTTGCTGTGCCGGCTTCCAGCCGGTTTGTGTCGGCCTTCGTTTCCAGTGAGCCAGTTTCTATGGCGTTAAAGAGCACCCTATCGATCATGAACGCGTTAGTCCGCACGTTGACATTTGGAAACGACAGACCTGGTATCGTCTCGTAACTGCCCGTCGCCGCGACAACGCCGGTTTGCGGCACGCGATCAAAGGCCGATAGGTAGTGTGCAAGCCAATTCGGCGCCAGAATTCTGCTGTAGGAGTTCAGAAACAGAAAACGATCATGGTCGAAATTGTTCGCCGCTTCACGATAAACGTTCAAATCGTACCTCGTGTCAGACGTTCTGAACACGCGAACAGGACAAGCCAGTCGATCACGAAACTCATCCAGCGCTGGATCGTCCTGCTCGTTTGGAAACTCCTTCAGCAGGTAGATAAGATCGAAATCGGCTCCAGCTGCATTACGTGCTAAGCTGTCGAGAAACGGCCAACTCCATTTTTTGAAATTGTGCCACCGGGAAAGGTAAACAACAGCCGTGCGACCTCGCCCACTACTCACGCGCGGCCCCTGGCCGACTGAAAAGCGTCGCGGCAACGCAATGCGTCACCGCAGCCTTGTGGGGCGCTCGCGGGACTAGTAGAACGCAAGCTTTGGCGCAGCCGTTTTGGTAACCACCCGCGCCGCGAATCCTCTGTCAACATTCTCCCATCGCCTGTATGTAGGACGGTATCATCATGCGCCCAGTCAAACTCTTGCCATCCTTCGATCTACTTGTCAAAATGATCGAACAATCTGGGTCCGCGAAAGCCGATTTTTTCGGGTTCGACTTCAAGGAGGACGGTCTTTTCCTGCAGCAGGACCCCGAGGAGTACGCCGCGTTCGTAACCTACATGGTCAACAACGTCCCACCGGCATCGCTGTCGTTGGACATTGGGACAGCGGCCGGCGGCCAGACGAAGTTCCTCAGGGACTATTTCTCCGCCGGCAGAACGATCGTAGTCGACGACGGCCAGCACGCCGACTTTGCACAGTGGCGCCGGATAAAACCTCTCGTCAACAGCGAGATTGTCCTCGAGATCATCGGAGATTCTCACGCTCCTAGTACGCGCGAGAAACTGATGCCCTACCGGGGCCAAGTCGACGTCGCGTTCGTCGACGGTGATCACAGCTATCGCGGCCTGCGCAAGGACATCTTCCTGACCAAGGAACTACTCAAGCCAGGTGGCTACATGATCCTGCATGACACAACGACGGTGCGTGGCCTCCGGCGCGTCTTCGAAGAGCTTCTGGACTCGTCCGATTTTGAACTCTTCCGCAACTTCGCGAACCGCTTTGGCATTTCAGTCTGGAAGATGATGCGCGTGAAGAGGATGCCAAACGCAATCAATCGGGCGCTTGGTATCGGACGCATCTGAACGCCTCAAGCATCAAACATAATCACCGAGCGCGCCAACTCGCCGCGCTTCAGTTCCGCGAACCCCTCGTTCACTTCGGAAAGCTTGATCCGCCGTGAGATCATCTGG
>JAWXBP010000072.1 GCA_034440135.1 Planctomycetia bacterium | reverse complement strand
GCCGCCATCGAAGCGTCCAAGTCGCCGCTCGATCAAGGCGTCGCCGGTACGCAGACGCGCGTCAATCAACTCACCGAAGACGCGAAGACCAAGACCAAGGCGGCACAAGACGCAGTCGCCGCCGCGCAAGCGGCCGAGACGGCGCTCACGGCTGCCATGAAGAGCGTGGAGGCGTCGAACGGCTCATTGGCGAAAGCGCAAGCCGCCGCGCCGCTCGCCGAACAGCAAATCGCCACGGCGCAAGAACAGTCGACGGCCGCCGAAGCAGCATCGGAAACCGCGCGACAAGCCGCCGTCGCCAAGCAACTGCCGTTCACTTCGGTGGCGTTCTCGCCGGACAACGCACTCGTTGTCGCAGCTGGCGAAGATCACGTGATTCACACTTGGAGCGCCGAAACCGGCGCGCCGTGCGATACTTACGCCAGCCATAGCGGCGCAGTCTCGGATCTGACCTTCGTCGGCGACTCACGCCTGGCGAGCGTCGCGGTCGACGATCCGCGCTGGCTCGTCTGGGACCTGTTCCCCGCCTGGACGCTCGAGCGCACGATCAGCGGTCCCGACAAATTCGTCGATCGCGTCCTCGCCCTTGATTTCAGTCCGGACGGCGCGCTGCTGGCTTCCGGCGGCGGCGAGCCTTCGCGCGGGGGCGAATTGAAACTCTGGAACGTGGCGGATGGCGCCCACGTGCGCGAAATTCCGGACGCCCATAGCGACACCGTATTCTGCGTGCGCTTCTCTCCGGACGGCCAGCAAATGGCCTCCTGCGGCGCGGATAAATTCCTCAAGGTGTTCAACGTCGCGGATGGCGCCTGGGTGCGTTCCTTCGAGGGACACACGCATCATGTGCTGGGCCTCGCCTGGCGGGCCGACGGCAAGGTGATTGCCAGCGCGAGCGCCGATAACAGCATCAAGGTCTGGGACGCCCAAAACGGCGACCAACTCCGCACCATCGGCGGCTTCGGCAAGGAAGTCACGTCGATCGAGTTCATCGCGGAAGGAACCGAAGTTCTGGCCTCTTCGGGCGACCGCACGGTACGCTGGTTCAACACCGCCGACGGCGCTAACTCGCGCAACTTCGGCGGCGGCGGAGATTTCATGTACACGGCCGCCGCGGTTCCAGACGGATCGCTCGTCGTGGCTGGCGGACAGGATAGTGTGCTCAGGCTCTGGAAAGGCGCCGACGCCGCCGAAGTACGGCAATTCGCGCCGCCGGAAGCCAGCAAATAAAAACGTTGCAAATCCTTGACGCAACGCTCGCGCCGGGTCGCCAACGCGCTTTGATCCGCTTGTGAACCACGGGCGCGCCACCTAGAATCGCCGTAATTGCCCGGCGGCACGAAGTCGCCCATCGCGGCGGCCAATCTTTTCTCATGGTGGATGCTCATGGCTAGGAAGGTGGTCATCGATCTGGACCCAGGCATCGACGACGCCGTGGCGCTGGTGATGGCGTTGTTCGATCCCAGGCTCGAAGTGATCGCGGTCACCGCGGTCGCGGGCAATGTTCCGGCGGAGCAATCAACCCGGAATTTGCAATCGCTGATCGAACTGCTCGATCCGCCGCGCTGGCCTCGTTTGGGCGCTGCTGCCGTGGACGACTCCCCGGTGGTCGACGGCCGGCATCTGCATGGCGCCAATGGTTTGGCCGACGCGGAATTCGCCTGCGCCGAACTGCATCACGTCGCCGCGGCGGACAAGGTCATTTCCGACGCGATCCGCTCCGCCCCGAACGAAGTGACCGTCGTCACGCTGGGTCCGCTCACCAATCTGGCCCGTACGTTGCAACGCGACCCCGGGCTGATCAATATCCTGGGCCAGGCGGTGATCTCTGGCGGCGCGATCATCGTGCCCGGCAACGTCACGCCGGCGGCGGAGTTCAACTTCCACGCAAATCCGTTGGCCGCGCGCCAGGTGCTGCGGCTGCCGTTCACCAAGACGCTGGTGCCGCTGAATATCACCCGACAAGTCATGCTGGGCTTCGATTTCCTGGAACAAATGCCTGCTGGCGACAGCAAGGCCGGCGACCTGCTGCATCGCATTTTGCCGTATGCGTTCCGTTCATTTCGCCGTGCGTACGGCTTGGAAGGCATCTACCTGGCCGACGCCGTCACCTTGCTGGCCGCGGCGGATCCGAGCGCATTTTCCACGGAAATGATGGCCATCGACGTGGAAATTCAAGGCGAACTCACGCTCGGCGCGACCGTGGCCGACTTGCGTTCCGCCAGGCAATGGCGGGCGAACACCGGCGTCGTCACAGAGATCGATCGCGTGCAGACGACCGACGCGATCGTGCGCTGCCTGGAGCGCGCCGGCAAGGCGGGTTAGTTAAACCCTCTTACGGCGAGGTCTGCGACGTGGTCTGCACCTTCGGCTTGTCGGTCACTTCGACCGAAACGACGACGCGCTCGCGGTCGCGGATCAGCATCACCGGCACCTTGCGGCCGATCTCCGTGAGCTTGACGATGTTGATCAAATGCTCGTCGTCTTCCACGCGGACGCCGTCGTAGCGGACGATCACATCGCCGGGCCGCAGATCCGCCCCTTGCGCCGGCGATCCGGCCAGCACGCTTTTCACCCGGGCGCCGAGCGCCGAACCCAGGCCCATGCGCATCGCTTCTTCACGATCAAAATCCTGGTCCAGGTTTACGCCGAGGAAGGCCCGCACGACGCTGCCGCCTTCGATCAACTGGCGCGCGACGTTCACGACGACATTGACGGGGATGCTAAAACCGACCCCTTCGTTGCCGCCGGAGTTACTGGCAATCGCCGTGTTGATGCCCACGACTTCGCCCCGCAGGTTAATGAGCGGGCCGCCGCTATTGCCGGGATTGATCGCCGCGTCGGTCTGCAGAAAGTCCTGGTATTTGACGCCATCGCCCAGTTCCAGATTCCAGCGTCCCTTTGCGCTCACGATGCCCATCGTCACCGACTGGCTCAAACCGAAAGGGCTGCCCATCGCCACAACGAAATCGCCAATTTCGGTTTGGCCGCTATTGCCGATCCGCGCCGCCACCAAGTTCGAGTCGCTGATGCCCAGCACCGCGATGTCGGTCTCTTCGTCGAACCGCAACAGCTGCGGCGTGAGTTGCCGCCCGTCGAACAGATGGACGGTGATGTCGGCGAGCTTGGCGTCCTTCACGACGTGCCGATTGGTCAGCACGTAGAAGCCTTGGCCGTATTGAATGATCACGCCGGAGCCGGCTTCCTCGATCATCCGGCTGCGCCCGTAAAAAGTCGCGCGGCCTTCTTCCTGCTTCTGCGCCTCGATATGCACGACCGTCGGCTTGGCCAGCTTGACGACCTGCTTCAAGATATTGCGGGCCTCGAACTCGGCCGCCCGCAACGCCAGATCGTCGTAGGCGCGCTCGCGCTGTTCAGGCGTCAGAGCATCGTCCAGCCCGTCCTGCGCGCTCGCCGGAGACGTGGCGAAGCAAATCACCGCGGACAGCACCCAGAGGGCGAATCCGCGACTCACTCGGTGCGCTGAACTCCGCATGACGTTTTCCCCTTTGGAGGCGCAGCAACAATGCACGTGCGGGATACCGGTTCCGGGCGTCGCGGTCGCGACGCCTTCCGATATTCTACACGTGCATTGGGATCATATCACATGATGACGCGGGAAGCTGCCGGTTATACCGCCTCACAGCGAGATTCCGCCGCCTCCCGCGTCGCTTGTTGATCCGTTAGGACGCGTCGATCTCCAGTTCGTTGATCGACATATCCGAATCGCCGCCCGAGGAATCGAACACCCGGCCCCAGTCGACGTCGCCGCCGCGGGCGCCGCCGCTGCGTTCCAGCTCGCGCTGGCACTCGATACACATCGTCGCGTAGGGGAGCGCCCGCAACCGGGCGATCGGGATTTTCACGCTGCAGCTTTCGCAGAGGCCGTATTGGCCGTTGCGCATCTGTTCCAGCGCGTTTTCGATCAGTGCCAGTTCGCGGCTTTCCACTTCGGCCAGCTGCGAATTGATTTCATCTTGAGCTGAATCGAGGGCGGCGTCTACGACGTCGCCCGAGGTTTGCTTGCTCAGCTCCTTAAGTTGGCTGAGGTCGCCTGCCAGGGCCTGTCGCAGCGCATCGCGCCGCTGAATCAGAATCTGGCGCATGGTCATCGTCGAGTCTTTGCGTGTCATGTTTGCCTCGCCTCTGTTGTCCGATCTGAGCCGGCGACGCGAAGACTCTTCCCGCGCGTCAAGCCAAACTTCGAACGACCTTGTTCGTAGCCCTGGACCTCGTTCCGTCCGCCCCCACTTCGACCGATTGTTCGGCTTGAGTGGTCCCTGCGGCACACCAACTATAGTACGGCTGGCAACCTGGAGAGTTCTCCAAAGTTAGCAGTCCGCACGGTTTGTCAATACCGATTTCCTGAAATACCCTATCTCGTTATCCACATGTACTTTGCGCCCAATCATGCCTGTACCGCTTGGCAGCGTCGCGGACGCGACCACGGCAATTTCGGCGACCGGACACTTTCGCGGTTTACGGCCGCTGGGACGATTCCCAGGGCTTTTGCCTTGCTGTGATCCGGGTCGCCATGCAACCTTTTTCTCGGCCGAGGAATAATCGGCAAAGTCGGCGCATTTATCCAGCAGTTTTTGCCGGACCCCCAGGAACAGCACTGTTTTCCGCTGCTTCCGCTGTGCCACGTTCAGATGCGCAAGGTCAATCCCAGGTTCCCCTTTGACCTTGGGCCAGTTGCGACGTAGCTGATTATGGGGCATTAGCACCGTCGCTCGGGGCCGGCCGTCGGCCTTGCGCGGTGAGTGCGGTGGGGCATTTTGCACAGGACAGGTCTGCAATGTCGCAGTTGATGGAAGCCGCCGAGCAATCGACCGTATTGGGAACTCCTGCCCGGGAGTTGGCGTTCCGCGTCCATACCCGCCACAACGTGGGCGACTCGCAGGTCGTCATGCTGTCTGGCCAAAAGGTCTCGGTCGGCGCCGATCCTGGCTGCACGCTCCGCCTGGCAGGCGTCGACGTCGCCCCCTGCTACTGCCTAGTCTTGCGCGGCGAAGCCCACGACGTCGTCCGCAGCATGTCTCCTCGGGCGCGGTTGAACGGCGCCGAGTTCCAGGACGCCTCGCTCCAGTCCGGCGACCGACTACAGCTCGACGAGGTGGAACTCGAAGTGCTGCCCTCGGCGACGCCAGATTTCGATCGCGCGGAACTGGTCGAGGCCGCACCTCGGGTCGACGAGCAGGACGCCCAACGTTTGGCCGAATTGGAAGCCCGCCAGAAGGACGTCGAACGCCGTGAGCAAGCAGGCGGGGAACTTGAAGGCCGTTTGTCCGGCGAGCGGACGGCGCTGGAACTCTGGCGCAATGAACTCGAGCAACAAAAACAGACGTTGGAACAAGCCCGCCAAGCGGCGGAACTATCGGCACGCACGCATGCCGCGGAACAGGAACGCAGCGCCGCGGACCTTAGCGAACAACAATCGCAAAACGCCGCCGAACGGGCGTCGCTGAAGGGCTGGCGCAGCGAACTGGAACAACAGAAAAACGAGCTCGAAGCCCAACAGAGCGAACTAACTCGCCTGACGGCGGACTTGGAACCGCGGCGGCAGGAGTTGGAGCGCCTGGCCCACGAGTTGGAACAAAAACTCGCCGCGGCGGAATTGTCGACTCAGTCCCGTGCGGACGAAGCGCAACGCAGTGAAGCCGAATTGAACGAGCGGCAGTCTCAAAACGCCGCCGAACGGGCCTCCTTGAAAGGCTGGCGTAACGAACTGGAACAGCAGAAGCAGGAATTGGACCAACGCCTCGGCGAAGCGGACCAAGTTGCGCAGGCCAAGGCGACTGAACTCGAACGCCGCGCCGCGGAACTAGTCGAGCAGGACGTCCGCCTGGCGGGCGAGCGATCCTCGTTGGAGAACTTGCGACGCGAACTGGAGCAGCAACAGCTGAACCTCGCGCCACAACCCGCCGGCGCGGAGCCATCCCAGGCCGACGCCGACGAGCAGCAGCGTCGTGCCAGCGAGTGGAACGAACGCGAATCGAAGCTGACCAGCGAACGTCTCGCCCTGGACGAAAGCCGCCGGCAACTCGAACAAAGCCGCGGCGATTTGGCCAAGGATCGCGAGCTGTTCGGCGCCGATCGCGCCAAATGCGATCAATCCCGCGCTCAACTCGACGAGTTACAACGCCAGATCGACGCGTCGCGCCGCGAATTGGAACAGCAAGGCGAAGAGCTGCAACGGCAAAAGGCGGATGCGGAACGTTTCGCCACGGAAATCAGCGAACGCACCGCGGCCGCGAAGACGCTGCTGGAAGAACAAAAGGCCGGGCTCGATAAGGAAAAGGCGACGCTGCGGCTCGAGCAACGCCAACTCTCCGTCGAACAGCAAGCTCATGCGGAAGCTTCCGCCGCGCTGCTGCAAGAGCGCTCGGAACTGGCGAACCAGCAGCAGGCCGTCGACGAGACCGTCGTCGATGCCGATCAGCAAGACGTGAAAGCAGCTTGGGCGGAACTCGAAGCGGAGCGCGCCCGCTGGGAAGTGCAGCGCCAGCAGTGGGACCAGGAATGCGCTCGCTGGGAAAAAGAGAGTCGCGAATACCAGGCCGAACTGGAGCAACGCGAGGCGGAACTGGAGTCCCATGGCGAACGCCGCGACGACCGGGCTGCCGGTTTATCGACTGCCCAGCTCTTCCGTCGACAAGACGAATCGGATGAAACGCCCGAGGTACGCGAGCCCGAACCTCGTCGCGAACGCACGCACGCCGCGGCAGAACACCATGAGGAAGACGGCTCGATCGATGCCTACATGCAGCAACTGCTGGAACGAGCCGGCGCCAATCCGCGCGGACAAAACGTCAAGGAAGGTGCGCCCGTCAAATCAGAGTCGCATCGCAGCACCACCGCCAAGACCACGCCGCAGCCGGACGTCGAGCAGGTCGCCAAACCAGTCCGCCGACCGGAACGCCCGAAAGTGCCGGAAGTGCCCGTCGATTTATCGATGATGCGCGAAATCGCGAATCAATCGGTGCGCGGCGCCCTCGATCGACATTCCGAACGAAAGACCGCGCAACGCCGCTTGAATCGCATCTTAGTTGGCGGCGGTGCGTTCGCCTTTGCGATGATCGTTTGTGCCACGCTTGGCATCTTCCCCACGGTGTCGTCGGCGCTCGCGGTCGCCGCCGCCGCAATCGGCTTCCTCGGTTGGCGCCAATACCACGTCAGCCTCCGCCGCATGGAAGCCACGGCCAGTAAATCGGAAAGCAAGGCCACGGAGCCGGTCGCAATCCCGACGATTCCAGAAGCCTCGCCGCCAACCGATGCAGTATGAGCAAGGTAGTCGTTGCGTGAAGCGTCGGCGGCAAATGACGAATTTCGAAATCCGAATGACGAATTGATGTCGAAGCACGAATGTCGAATGACTGAGCACAACCGGATTATGGTCCGCAAGCCCTTCTGACATTCAAGCATTCGACATTCGGATTTCTTTCGTCATTCGGACTTAGAAATCCGTCATTCCCGTCTTACCCCGGCGTATCAAGGTACGGATCCTGGCCCATCTGGCGCTGAAGCTTCTTGCGCTCCTTCTCGTAGTACATCAGCACTTTGCGGTCGCGAAAGTGCTTGCGTTCCACTTTCTTCTGCGCTTTGCGGAAGTACGACGCGAAGCCGCCGACCTGGCCGGGATTATTTTCACCGCGTGTTTTCCAGCGCCGGGCGCGCTTAGGACCGAAGCCGGTCTCCAAGAGGTCGTCGTCGAGTGAAAGGTACTGCCGGTAGGTGCCCGGATCGCCTTGGCGTCCGCAGCGACCGATCAACTGCCGGTCGATCCGCGCCGCGTCGTGCATCTCGGTGCAGATCACGTGCAGCCCGCCGAGCTCCGCGACTTCCGGCGCGAGTTTGATGTCGGTGCCGCGGCCGGCCATGTTCGTGCTGACGGTGACGCGGTCGGGCAATCCGGCGCGGCCGATGATTTCCGCCTCTTCGGCGACGTGTCGGGCGTTCAGCACCTGGTGCTCGATGCCCGCTGCGTGCAGCAGGCGCGATAAATGCTCCGATTTATCGATCGACCGCGTGCCGACCAGCACGGGGCGGCCGAGAGCGTGCATCTCGCGGATTTCCTCGACGATCGCGGCCCATTTTTCGTCGTTGTGCCCAAACACCAGCGTCGGCAGTGCCTGGCGGATCGCCGGGCGATTCGTCGGCACCGGCACGACGCGGAGCTTGTAGATCTTTTGGAATTCGCTCGCCGAGCTCGACGCCGTACCGGTCATGCCGCCGAGCTTTTCGAAGCGCAGGAAATAGTCCTGCACGGTGACGCGCGCCGCCTGGCCGGTGGCCACGGTCACCGTGATCGCTTCTTTCGCTTCAATGGCCTGGTGAATGCCGTCGCGCCATTTGCGACCTTCGGACAAGCGGCCTGTGAACTCGTCGACGATCACAATCTCGTCGTCCCGCACCACGTAGTGCCGGTCGAGCGTGAACTCGCGATGCACCTTGATCGCGCGCTCCACGTACTCGTAGATCGTGTACATGCCGACCGAGTCCATCGCCTCGGGCTTCGTCAAGCGCCGCGCCAAGTGCCGTCCCGTGGCGGAGAGCTCGACTTTCTTCTTGTCGTGCTCGTATTCGAAATGATCGTCCTCAATGAAATCATTCGCGATCGACGACGCCCAGCGATAGCATTCAACGGCGATCCGTTCCGCCTCCGTCGGCAGCGCGCTGATAATCAGCGGCGTCCGCGCCTCGTCGATCAGAATGCTGTCCGCCTCGTCCACCAGGCAGAAGTACGCGCCCCGTTGCACGGGCTTTTCGTTCTTCTCGCCTGAGAACTGCCCCAGCATGCCAGCCAGCACGTCGGTCTCGCCTTCCTGGATCCGCCGCATCAACAAGCGATCGCGGAGGAAGTCGAAGCCGAATTCCTTGGCCGTGCCATAAGTAATATCGCAGGCGTAGGCTTTGCGCCGCTGCGCTTGCGACATCTGCGTTTCGATCACGCCGACCGTCAGCCCGAGCATTTCATAGAGGGGCCGCATCCACTCGGCGTCGCGACGGGCGAGGTAATCGTTCACCGTGGCCAACAGCGCGCCCTTGCCGGTGAGCGAATTCAAATACAACGGCAACGTCGCGGTGAGCGTTTTGCCTTCGCCGGTTTGCATCTCGGCGATGCAATGTTGGTGCATGGCCGCGCCGCCGAGCATCTGCACATCGAAGTGCCGCATGTTAAGCGCGCGGCGGCCGGCCTCGCGGACCAAAGCGTAGGCCTGGGGCAGCAATCGGTCGAGCGGTTCCAGGGCCTTCGCGCGGTATTGGATCGACAGGCTGCGCTTCCGCAACTCGTGGTCCTTCAGCTCCATCAGCTCCGGCTCATAGCTGGAGATCTTGGGCAGCAGCATCGCCCATTGCGCGAGCCGGCGCGCGACCGGGCCGCCGGCGAGCGCCTGAATCCTGGCTGAAAATCCGTCGGGTATCGTGCCCACGCGCGTTGCTGGTTCCGAGGAGGTGTACCACCGAGGCACGGAGACACGGAGCACCGAGAAAGTGCCAAGGCCGGGTCCCGCGTGCGCGCGGTGCGAGGGTTGAGTTCGTGTAATTGATTGTACGACAAGCCGGGCAAGGAGCCAGGGTTAGGAACAGTTATCCGCGCCACACTAGCCCGTAGCGCCAGCGAGGGAGAACGGACGCTGCGTACAGATCGAGATGAAACTCTCCGCATGCCGCTCCCAGGGCAACCGAGAGTTTCAACTCGATCTGTACATTCCGTCAACTCTCCCTCGCTGGCGCTACGGGCTGGTGTAGGAGCGGCTGTCTGCGCGCTCGACTTTTCCGATTTGCCGGATTAGATTGCCTGTGCCGGTTGGTCTGTCGATTTTTCATTGGAGTGGCGCGACTTAATAAGTATCTGCGTTCGTAAAGCCGGAAGGGTCAATATGGATCAAGACGACAATCCCTATCGCGTCCCACAGAGCCCGCTGCGACCGACGTTCGAAGTCACGGTCGACGAAGTCACTTCACGTCATGCGCGCCCCAACTGGCGCGTGTTCGCCACGGTTTGTATGTGCATCTTCGGGATGTTGTACGGCGCGGGCGCATTTCGCATGTTGTTCTTCGGCGGCAATCGCCACGCCTTGTACACGCCGGGCTGGCCGGAGCGGATCGTCATCACGCTGATCTTGATACTGTTCTCGCTGTTCGGTTTTCTCGGCGCCCGGGGCTGGTATCAGGGCCGGCTCAAATCGGCGTTCGTCTATTCGTTGCTGGGTTCGCTGCCGTTTTGGCTCGCAATCTTCGGGACGCTGTTCGGCGCATTTTGAGGTTATCGCGCGTTGCTCCGCAGCGGCATTTTGCTAGCGGGCAGTTACTTGTCGCTGTTCGTGGGCGGACCTAGAATCCGGTGCGGCGCGAGTCGGCAACGGCGATTTTGGCTTTGCGGCCGAGGTCACAGACCTCGGCTCCAGACGAAAGCCGCCGAGAACTGCAGCGCTCAGCGTTCGTGGAGTACACCCAGCTAGCCGCCAGGAATTGCTCCAGGGGCACAACAGCGAGGAATCAGCGCGATGATCGAGCGGAGGCCGGTATTTCCGCATGTAATTGAGATCAACTATCAGTTGGGCCAGCGAATCGGTTGCAACGTCTACCTGGTCTACGACGGCCCGGAATGGGCGTTGATCGACATTGGCTTCGAAGAAACCGTCGACGAGATCATCGAAACGATTCGACAGCTGGATTTTCCGCTGTCGAGTTGCAAGACGATCGTCGCCACGCATGCCGATGTGGATCACATCCAGGGGCTCGCCAAGGCCAAGCAACTGCTGAAGACGACCGTCACCGGTCATCCGCTCGCCGCCGAGCCGCTCGCCACCGGCGACGTGATTCGCACCTTTGCGGAGATCGCCGCGCAAGACATTCACATGGCGATGCCGCCGGTGAAGCTCGATACGCTCGTCAACGACGGCGACCGGATTGCGATCGGCGGGCAATCGCTCGAGGTCTGGCATACGCCCGGCCACACCGATAGCCAGCTTTCGTTCCGCCTCGGCAACTTGCTGATGAGCGGCGACAACATTTATCGTGACGGCTGCATCGGCGCGATCGACGCCCATCACGGCAGCGACATCCCGTCGTTCCTCCGCTCGTTGCGCCGCATTCGGGCCAGCGACGTGGAATGGCTGCTGCCCAGCCACGGGCCGATTTTCCGCAAGGACGACGCGCTCTTGGACCGCACCATCGCCCGCGTGGAAGGCTACCTCCACATGGCCGATTTCGGCACCTGCGCCGTCGATTGGCCGCTGATGGACCAATGGGATCGAGAACTTGCGGAGGGGAAGTTTCCGTAGTGAGGCGGTGGGAGTTGGAAGTTTTCAGTGTTCAGTTTTCAGCGATCGGAACACGATCCTCTCAGCGCCCCCGCGGTTCAGATTGCGCTAACCGACCGCTTCCCCGGCGCGGCGCATTTTCTCGCGGGCCCGGGCCAAGAGGGGCCCGATGGAGTTTTCGTTGATGCCGGTCGACTGACTGATTTCGTGATAGCTCAGGCCGTCGAGGTGAAACAGTCGCACGATGTGCGCCTCGCCCGGCTCGAGGTCTTCCAGCAGCCGATCGACTTCTTCGCGATCATGAATACGGGCTTCCGTCTCGGCGCTGGCGACCGGATGCGATGCGGCCAGGGAAGTGGCCTGCTTGCGGGCCAACAATTCCCTCACGACGACCCGCCGGGCAATGACCGTCAGGTACGTGGCCAGGCTGCTTTGCCCCCGGAACCGTCGCAAGATCGCGAAATCCTCGCGCAGGACGGTCAAAAAGACTTCGCTGGCCAGGTCCTCGAAATCTTCGCGGACCAGGCGGATCGACCGTGACTGGGCCGAGTGGTTGATGACATGCACCACCAAGCCGGTGAACCGGTCGACAAAATCCTCCCAGGCACGGGGCTGCCGGGTCAGGCAGCGCTCCAATAAATTGCGGTCGACGTCAGAAAGCGCCACGGCTTCTCCCTCTTATCCCCGTGGTCGCGGAATCGGGCGAATCCTTGCCTACGGAGACCATCGACTGCGCACGGGGTAGCAGATATTTCGCCCCCATATCCTCCTGATTTTAGGTGGACCTAAAAAACGAGACAAGTGAAACCAGGGGGAAAGCCGATTTTCGTGTGTAATCGCCCGGGGGCCGCTCCCCGACGGCGACCCGGCGGTAATTCACCGGGAAACGCATTTTCGGCTCGCCAAAGGCTTGTGAAACAAGCACTTGACACTTCGGCCGCGGATGTGTGGAATCTGAGGAGGCTCAGGCAAACGGCGCAAGATTTCGCGATTAACGCGATTTCGACCGCCGCCCAGCCGACACTTCCCAGTGTCCGCCCAAGTTTTGATCCCAGCCAGCAAGACACGACTTCAAAGGAGATCCTTGCCCATGACCCACGTCGTCTGCCAGCCCTGCTTTGGCTGTAAGTACACCGACTGCGTCGTGGTTTGCCCAGTCGAATGCTTCTACGAAGGGGAACAGATGTTGTACATCCACCCCGACGAGTGCATCGACTGCGAGGCCTGCGTTCCGGAATGCCCCGTCGAGGCGATCTTCATGGAAGATAACGTTCCGGAAGAGTGGAAGGACTTCACCGCGCTGAACGCCGAACTGGCGACGCAGTGCCCGGTGATCACCGAAAAGAAAGAACCCCTGACCGGTTCTTGATCCGGCCCGCGCCGCCCAATGGGCGGATGCATCTCCAAGCGCCGATTCAGCGGGCGGCCCGCGCCGCCCGCTGTTCTGGTTCGCGCCGTACGTGGTCGCCTACTTCAATGTGACCGGCACTTGCCACGCCTTCGCCACAAACTTGGGCGGCTACGCGCTTGTCGACTCATTGCGCTAGAATCGAACGCCGCTCATCGGCAGGTGGAACATCCACCACTGCACGTTTCACTTCGCCTGGGGCGAGGATCTGCGTTCGGCCCGTCCAACGCGAACGTTTTTTTCGTCCCTTTCGTGGTTCGAATCCGAATCTGAGCCCAAATGCCTGGAATCCGCCCCGTGACGTTTGCTTGCCGGGCCAACTTCCGTCAGCCGCCCGAAGAGATCGCCGCTCAAATCCTGGACCTGGCCAAGTGGCCGGAGTTCACCGGCTATGCGTTCCTGCCCGGCATCCGCCAGGCGGAATTCGAGGTCCGCACGCCGGAAGTCGTTGGCACTCGGATTCGCGTGACCAACACCGACGGGTCCAGCCACGTGGAAGAGATCGTGGAGTGGGTGCCGGACCGCCGGGTGCAGCTTCGTTTCGGGGATTTCTCGCCGCCGCTCAGCCGGTTGGCGACTGGGTTCGACGAGACTTGGCTGTTTCGGCGCGAAGGGGAAACAACGGAGGTGGTGCGGGAGTTTGCGCTGTGGCCGAAGTCTTGGTTTGGGCGGTTGGTGTTGTGGGGGATTGCGCGCGTATTGGAGCGGGCTGTGGGGCGGCATCTGCGACAGCTCGTCGGAGGCGTTTCCGGCGCCGATGCGCGGGGCTCGGAATCGAGTTAACGGCATGCGCAATCTGGCTCCGTCGATCGATCCGCAGCCGCTTGCCATTTTTCCCAGTTCTGCGAAGGCAATGGAGCAAGCTTGACGCACAATCGCGGGAAGACACGTGGGCGCCGTCCAAAGACCTGCTCGGCACCGCGTGTTACGATAGACGTGGCATTGTTGCAGGTTCTCGAATGCCAGGCGCACCCGGCTGCGATGAGGGTTCTCATGACGGTGGAGTCTCGATGGCGGTGGAAATCGATTCTGATCGGCGCGTATATCTGTGCAGTGTTGTCAATCTCTGTCGCGAATGGCGCGGAGTTGAAAGTTATGACCTTCAACATCCTGCACGGTGGCACCGCGCTGGGGCAGCCGCTGACGAAAACCGTCGAGGCGATCGAAACGTCGGGCGCCGATCTGATCGGCCTACAAGAACAGAGTGGCTCGACGGCGGCGTTAGCCGACATGCTTGGCTTCTATCACCACGTGCAGGATGGTGACATTTCAGTTCTCAGCCGCTACCCGATCACGCAAACTCTCTCTAGCGGCGTAGAAGTTGCCTTGCCATCGGGTGAGCCGGCTTATTTGTTCAACGTGCATTTGGCGGCTTATCCGTATCAGCCGTACGACATTCGCGATGGCCTAATCTCGACCGAAGTGCAGGTTATTGCGGCCGCTCAAGCCGCGCGGGGCGCCGCCATGTCGCGAACGCTGGAGACGATGTCGCCGTATCTCACGAACGGCGCGCCCGTGTTCCTGGTAGGCGATTTCAACGAACCTTCGCATTTGGATTGGACGGCCGAGGCCGCCGACGCGGGGATGAACTTCGGCATGAAGGTCGCCTGGCCCGCGTCGATCAAGGCGGAGCAGGCTGGGTTAACGGATTCCTATCGCGCGGTGCATTCAAATCCGGTGGAACGTCGCGGAGACACGTGGACGCCTCTGGACGGGCCGGACGAAGTCCATGACCGGATTGATATTGTCTATCACGCCGGCGAGTTGGTCGATCCGATCGACGCCATCGTCGTGGGAGAGAACGACGCCCTCGCCGATTTGGTGGTCACGCCTTACCCTTCCGATCATCGCGCCGTCGTGGGTCGCTTCGCGCTGGCCGCATCGGGCGGGCTGACGGTGCGCGTTGACCGCCAGCACGGCCAAGTCGTGGTGCAAAATACCTCGGCCGAGGTCGTCCATTTCGATGGTTACTCGCTGACTTCGCCCGGCGGACATTTGGCGTTCGAAGACAATGGCTGGCGAAGTCTCGCTGACCAAGGATTCGCGGATTGGCAGGAGGCGAATCCCAACGCGTCTCGGCTGTCGGAATTGAATCCGCTCGGGACGATGACGTTGGCGCCCAGCGAGACCTTCACACTCGGCAAGGCTTATCATTTTCTGCCAGGCGCCCTCGGTGAAGCGTATGTGCAGGATCTGCGATTTCGGTATTTCGATCCGTCCGAGCAAACACTGAGCGCCGCGGTCGAATTCCACGGTTGGCGCAATGACGTGGTGCTGGTGATTGATCCAGAATCCGGAGCAGCGATCCTCGAGAACCAGTCGTCGTTGGAAGTGCCGATCGACGGCTATCGCATCTCTTCAAAAAACGGGTCCTTGAATCCGCAGGATGGCGCATGGAGCAGCTTCGCGGACCGTGATCTTGATTCCTGGATGGAAGCGAATCCCAGCGAGAAAATGTTGGCCGAACTGAATCCGCTGGCTGCGAACGTGTTGGGCCCCGGCGCGCGGATTCGACTGGGAATACTGTTCGATCCGCTCGCCAAGCGCGACCTAGCGCTCGAGTTCCTGATGGCGGACGACTCGTTGATGCGCCCGGGACTGGTTGTGTACGAGCCATTCACCGAATGCCCCGCGGGAGATGCGAATGGCGATTGTCGCGTCACCGTGGCCGATCTGAATGCCGTCCGAAACTCCTTTGGGGCCAGCGGAATCGGCCTCACTGGGGACGTGGATTGGGATGGTCGCATTAACATCGCCGACCTCAACGCGGTGCGCAACAACTTTGGCGAGGCGGGACCGCTGGCCGTACCGGAGCCAGCCGCCTGGGTGTTGATGGCGCTCGGCATCAGTTGCTGTGCAACACGATCTCTGCTGTGTCACGGGCTCCGAACCGTGACGGTTTTCCAACCGTAGGTCTCCTCCGCCATAGGGCCAATGCGAACGTCTGAATTGCTCACTTAACCAGCGGCTTTGCGGTCACCATACGTCGGTCAGGCACCGCCGACGAAGTCGACGGCGTTGCAAGCGAATCACCGATGCGACGTCCTAGAGGTTCCGCGAAATCGTGCCTGACAAGCGACGTCATTTTGTCAGGCAAACCTCAGTGGTTCGATCGGGACGCTGCAACGGTCATTTGCAACCATCGCCGAAGCGTTTCAAACGCGGCGCCTGACGTACGGAACTGGAATGGAATCGCCTGATTGAGTGCGACGTCGAGTACTTGAATGGCTCATAGCGAGCCACCTACGCCGCACAATTGCCGCGGCGAAAGCGACGGAGCCAAGGGGTCAGGACTACGGCGAAGGCGAGCGTGTATGCCATGACGTCCACGGGCGAGGAGGAAGATGCGTACTCGATAATCGGATCGCGCTCTACATTCCCTTGGTTAGCGTCGCGGGCGAAATAGAGGTCAGCGGGCGCCACTCGATAGGGCCAGTTGTCTTCAAACTCCGTCAGCCAAAAGTCTGCGGGCCCTGTCGATTCCGGCAGCTTCAGCAGTTCCAGCGTCTTACTGCGATCCTCGGCGCTGAGCTTGTTCGCCCAGGCGACCTTGCCTGTCCAGGCGATTTCCTGGGTGAGTTCTCCTTGGTAACGGGCCTCGCCGAGAAAATAGATTCGCAACAGGCGATGTCGCGCCCCCAGGCCTTCGGCCGAACCTCTTGAATCCGGTTCGCGATACGGAAACAGCGGTCGGTCGGTCTGGAAACTTATGCGCAATGCCGAAGCGGCTACGTTCGTCTCATCGCCATGATTGTCCTTGGCAACTTTGAGCGTCGTGAACTTCCACCCGGCCTCGACATACAGCTTCGCCCAAGCTTCGATCTCGGGCGAATAGGCGTAGCCGTGGTCTTTGAGCCAGCCGACGAGCGCGTCGACTGAATCCGCCTTGAGCACGACTGCCTGGAAACCGGCAACCAGCTTTTCGGCCACAACCTCGACGGCGGCAGTCGTCGCCGTTACGGGGTTCGATGCGCCTCCGCAGCCGCACCCGAAGCCGCCGCTGGGGCGTGAGACTTTTCGCTTGTCCGGCTCAGTCAGTTTAAGCAGAAATGGAAACGCATCGTTGCCGGATTCTTCGAGTTCGGGCAGGCTGGGCGTCGGCACCAGAAATCCGAAGTCGTCGGCCTCGCTCTTGAACGACGCCTGGCGAATGAAATGCTGGGTCTTCGTCGCGGCGTCCCAAATGAGGATGACAGTTTGATCGGCGTTCACCACGGGCTTGCCGGAAGGGCCAACGGCGCCGCAGGCCGACGCGGAGGACGAAGGTAGCGACGGGATGAGCAGGAATGCTGCCAGTATGCGGGCGACCATCGACGTGTCTCCAAACACGAGTAGTGTGAACTAGAAACAACACTTCGATTCATCACTTTAGATGCGCAGACGGCTGGAGGTATTCCCGAGCCAGCGAACGCACCAGCAAGGCAATGTTGAAGTGCTGGGGAGCCACGCTGTCGTGCCATGGGCTGCCTCGCATATTCTCCGCCGCTTGCGAAGCCACCGACCGGGGAATAAAACAGGGTGCTGCCGGGCATTTGCGTGCGCCGGCCTTGGCGCTTGCGCCGCAACTTCCGCCCACCACTCGACTTTGCTTCGATTAGGAATCCGCTCCCATGGCCGCCAGTTCGAATGTTGTCAAAGGGGATAGTGTCGCCAAGCCGCTGGCTCAGGCCATGGAGGCCGGCGACGGGTTGTTGCGGCTGACGCCGACCTGGGTGCCCCGGAGCTTTTTGCATCCTGGGAAGCGGATCAAGCTGGCGCCGAATGATTGGTACGCCTACGGGGCGCATCGCGGCGGGATCGACGAGCGGTGGTTCGCCAGCACAACCGAGGCCGCCAACGACGGCCGCGTCTGGCACGAGGGGCTGAGCTTTGTCACGTTCGGCGCGCAGCAGTTCTTGCTCAAGGACGCGGTGGCCGAGGACGGCGTGCGGCTGATCGGCGACGACTTGTTCGATCGCTTCCAGAAGTGGCCGGTCTACTCGAAATTCTTCGACAACATGGGGCCGATCCCCCATCACATGCACCAGGGCTTCGAGCACGCCGCGCTGACTGGCCAGGAAGGGAAGCCGGAGAGCTATTACTTCCCGCCGCAGTACAACAACGTCGACAACAATTTTGCGTACACCTTCATGGGCCTGGAGCCAGGCACCACGAAGGCGCAACTGCGCAAGTGCCTGGAGAACTGGGCGCAAGGCGACAACGGCATTCTTGATCTCTCCCGCGCGTATCGCCTGAAGCGCGGCACCGGCTGGTTGATTCCGCCGGGCGTGCTGCACGCGCCGGGCTCGCTCTGCACCTACGAACCGCAATGGGGCTCCGACGTGTTCGGGATGTTCCAGTCGCTGGTCGAAGGGCGCGAAGTGCCGTGGTCGCTGCTCGTGAAAGACGTGCCGAAGGACAAGCACCAGGACCTCGACTTCATCATCGAGCAACTCGACTGGGACAAGAACGTCGACACGCACTTCAAGGACCACAACTACCTGGAGCCGATCGTCGATGAAACGGCCTCGGGCCAAGGCTACACCGACAAGTGGATCGTCTACGGCAAGGTCGACGGCGAACAACTCTTCAGCGCCAAGGAACTGACCATTGAGCCCGGCGCGAAATGCACGCTCAAAGACCCCGGCGCGAGCGGCTGGATCACGGTCCAAGGCCGCGGCCGGATGGGCAAGCTGGCGCTACAAACGCCGGCGATGATCCACTTCGGCCAGGAAACCGAGGACGAAGTGTTCATCACGCACACCGCAGCGAAGCGCGGCGTGGAAATTGAAAACACCGGGAGCGAACCGCTGGTGGGCCTGCGGTATTTCGGGCCGGATGTGCATGGGAAGCTGCCGTCGGTGGGGGATTATTTGAGGAAATAGGGCGTTGCGCGCGTCGTCAAAATCCGCCAGGGTCGTTGCGTCAGGCAGCGCGTTGTGGCACGGTCTCCCGACCGTGCCACGATTCAGAGGAGGAGACCTACGGTCGCAAAAGTGTCACGGTCGGGAGACCGTGCCACAACTAGGGTGTGATCATGCGGCGCTGGGTCGTTTTTGCATTGCTTTACGTGGCGTGCAACTTTAGCGGCATTTGTTTGGCCGCAATCGCGGCGTCTCGGGGGGCACTGTCGCCGCCGGATGCGTTGGATGTGGTTGAATTTTTCACGTGGTTCGGGCCAATCGTGCTGGGAATCGGGCTCTTGGTCGCACTTCGCGTTGACCAGGCGAAATGGTATGAATGGCCGATCGCGGGCGCCATCCTTGCAGCAACTGCTTACTTCAACTTTGTGTTTCTGTACTACGCCTACGCCGGCATCTAGGCCGTTGTCGCAGACAATTGAACGAGGCGAAGCATGCCGCGATTTTATCACGTCGCACTTGCGTACGTTGCGGGAAACGTGATTCTCGTGTTCATCTCGTTTCAAGATCGCTTTCATGCCTGGAGCCCGATTGACGCCCTCTACTTCTTTACACTTTACGGCCCGCCGTTGCTGTTCTTGGTCATGGCGATTGCGGCGATTATCAGTAAGGAACGCCCGTACGTTTACGCTATAATATTCGCGTTGACCGGACTGCTGGCTTGGATCAACTACTCCGCGCTCTACGAAGCAGCCGCGGCAGTTTGACGGCAAACGGTATAGGTGTCGATATGTCCGCGACAAACGCCCCATCCGACGAATTCGTCGTCCTTCACGGCGTTCCGTGGGACGTCTACACGAAGCTCACCGACGCGCTCGGCGAATGCCATTTGCGGCACACCTACGATCGCGGCACGCTGGAGATGCGGGCCGTGGTTTACGGGCTGGAGTGGAAGGACTACGAGCGGTTCCTCGAAGCGCTGGGGGATTTCTCCGTTCGCCATACCTATTGGCAGGGAACCTTAGAAATGATGGCCCCGCTCAAGCGGCACGATCGTACGAAGTCTTTGATTGCTCGCATGATCGGGGCGTTGTCGCTTGAATTGCGAATGCCAATCCAAGCGATTGGCTCCACTACTTTGACTGCGGAAGCGGATGATTGCGGAGTTGAGCCGGACGAAGCGTACTACATTGCCAACGAGCGGGCAGTTCGCGAACAGGAAGACTACGATCCACAGCGTGACCCGCCGCCGGACTTGGTCGTTGAGATTGATGTGACAAGCAATTCGTCGAAACGCATGCCCACGTATGCGGCGATGATGGTACCGGAGATTTGGCGGCACTCCAGCGGAGCGATCACATTCCTTGGCCGCCATGATGCCGAGTATCTGCCAATTCCGTTTAGTCTGTCGTTTCCCAAGCTCAGTTCGCAGGTGATCAACGATCTGTTGAAAAAGCGCGGGCAGATTGACGACACGTCCATCGTGCTCGAGTTCCAGGATTGGGTCCGCGCGAACATGAAGTAGCGGCTGACGCTTCCGGCTCCAACAAGACATTCTTTACTCCTTTACTCCTCCAATCTCCTTACACCTCCTCCCACCGCCATGCCCACGCACACCAATACCTTCCCCAAGCTTCACAACGCCGCCTGGCCGGGCGTTGTTGGCAAAGGTCCTGATTCTGAGCCGGCGATTGATCTCGACACCATGTTGGCGCTCACCGCGGCGGCCGAAGTGGATGGCGTCAAGTTTGATGGCGTCGATCTGTTTCTGTTCGCGCCGCATGTCGACATCGACGCCTCGGACGACGATTTGAAACGGCTCGCCGACAAAGTTCGCGCGCACAAGTTGGTGATCGGCTCGGTCGTCGCGCCGGTCTGGCCGCCCACCGGCGGCGGGTCCGCAATGGACGTAGGCGCCGGGCGGACGCAATTCCTCCAGCAGGTGGAAAAAGGCTGCCGCATCGCGCGGTACCTGCGCGAGTTGGGGATTCGTCCGTACGGCGTGGTGCGGATCGACTCCGCGAGCGGCGTCGGCGATTGGGTCGGCGATCCGGAAGGCAATCAACAGAAGATCGCCGAGACGTTCCGTCAGGCCTGCAAGATCGCCGACGAACATGGCGAGCGCCTCGCGGCCGAAGGGGAAATCTGCTGGGGCGGTATGCACAGTTGGCGGCGGATGGTGCAACTGCTGGAGCTGGTCGATCGCCCGAAGACGCTCGGCTTTCAGGCCGACATGGCGCACACGCTCCTCTACACGCTCGGCTACAACGCGCCCGAGGACGCGATCCTGCCGGCGAACTACGATTGGAAAGACGGCGCGAAGCTCGACGACGCCCTCAAGCAACTCACCGCGGCACTGCGACCTTGGACGATCGATTTCCATGTCGCCCAGAACGACGCCACGGTCCACGGCACCGGATCCCACGACAAGACGGGCCGTCACTGCCTGGCCGACGACCCGAATGGCAAACTCGACATCGCCAAACACGCCGGCCACTGGCTCCGCGACGAACAAGGCCAACTCACGAAAAAGTTCCGCCACATCTGCTGGGACGGCTGCATGTTCCCGAACGCGGTGATGATGAAACCGGAGACGTGGAACTCGATCCTGGGAGCGATGGTGAAAGTGCGGGACGCGCATGGTTGGGTGGAATAGACGTCTACTGCGATCGCCTCATTGGCGTTCTCTCGTGCTCTGCATTTCCGCTAAGTGGGGCGCCTGGGGCTGAGGCGAAGGATTAAAGCACCCACGTCAAACCGGCTGGGGCATTGTGGCGCTCTGTTTACGAGTTAGACGAAGCCCCAGCTTCTTGGACCATGGCTTTCGCGCGTGCTGTACCTCTGCCCCAGGCACCCGCGCTGTTCCTGTCGACATGTAAAAGGTCGTAGTTAGGAACACTACCTCTTCTCGGCGCGTTCTTGCCCTACCTTCCCCGCCAGGTCATCGATCTTCTTCTCCAGCCGATCCAGCTTCTGATTCATTGCCTCCAACTGCGTGCGCATGTCTTTCGTGTCGCGCCCGCCGGAGAAGAACATTACGATCAGGGCGATGATGATCAGTGTGCCGCACCCGAGCGAGACTTGGCTGTTGGTGGAAATGTCCGCCATCATACTCTCCGGTTTGGGTTCAAAATCTATTCGGTCCGTTGAGACATTTCTTGCGCGCGATTCAGCCGGTCTCGTGTCACGGAGGGCAATCGCGCCGAACGGAATGATAGGCTCGTCGCCGGCCAAGTCTGGGCGCGAAAATCAGCTGGATATCGGCTGGCGCGTGCGACAATCCCCATCATTTCCCTCGGCTGGAATTGACGTTAAGCTAGCGTCCGTTCGTCGGTGATTCCAGGCTCTCCCAGGCAATTGTCTTTCAAGGAAATCTTCCATGCCCAAACCTCTCAATATTGGCATGATCGGCTATGGCTTCATGGGCAAGGCCCATTCGAATGCGTATCGCCGAGTCAACAACTTTTTCAACCTGGAGTACCAGCCGGTCCTGAAGGCCGTCTGTGCCCGGGATGCCGAGAAGGCCAAGGCGTTCGCCGATACCTGGGGGTACGAGTCGGTCGAGACCGATTGGAAGAAGCTGATCGCGCGGAAGGACATCGACGCCGTCGATATCTGCACGCCGAACAATCTCCACAAGGAGATCGCCCTGGCCGCCGCCGCCGCGGGCAAGATGATCCTCTGCGAAAAGCCGCTGGCGATGAACTCCGAGGAAGGGGCCGAGATGGTGGCCGCCGTCGAGAAGGCGGGCGTGCCGAACATCGTCTGGTACAACTACCGCCGCGTGCCGGCCGTGACGATGGCCAAGCAGCTGATCGACGAAGGTCGCCTGGGCCGCATCTTTCACTACCGCGCGGTCTTCTTGCAGGACTGGACGATCTCGACCGACTTGCCGCAAGGCGGTGAGGCGCTCTGGCGACTGGACGTCAACGCGGCCGGCTCCGGCGTGACGGGCGATTTGCTCGCGCATTGCATCGACACGGCGCTGTGGCTCAACGGTTCGATCGACACCGTCTCCGCGATGACCGAGACGTTCATCAAGGAGCGCAAACACAATCTCACCGGCAAGGTAGAAAAGGTCGGCATCGACGACGCCTGCGCATTCCTCGCGCGGTTCAAGAACGGCTCGCTGGCGACGTTCGAGTCGACCCGATACGCGCGCGGACACAAGGCGCTGTACACGTTCGAGATCAACGGCGAAAAGGCGTCGATCGCCTGGGACCTGCACGACCTGCACCGCTTGAGCTACTTCGATCACAACGACGAAAGCAAGCTCCGCGCCTGGCGCTCGATCCACGTCACCGACCACGGCGGCGAACACCCCTACATGGACCACTGGTGGGTGCCAGGCCTGCAAATCGGCTATGAGCACAGCTTCGTTCATCAAGTAGCCGACTTCCTCGAAGGACTCGCCACCGGCAAGCCAGCCGGGCCGAGCTTCCGCGACGCGCTGGAGACGCAACAGGTTTGTGACGCGGTGCTGAAGAGTGCGCGCGAGGGGAGTTGGGAGAAGGTTTAGCGAATCGGAGCGTTAACGCTCGGAGGAAGCGGCGATTCAGCTCGCACGCAGCTCATCCGACTCGCCGGTTGCGGCGCTTGCTGAGTGGACTCGAATACGAAGCAGGCCAGAAACCGATTGGAACCAGGCATCAAAATGTCAAACATCTCCAACAGGATCGTCGCCGCGGCACTGGAAGCTCTTGAAGGCAACCCTGAGGGACTGCGCTATTCCGAACTCGTTCGATGGGTTCTCACGCACGACGGAACCTTCAAGAAAAACACGGTTCACGGAAAAGTATGAAACCTGGACGAGCAATTCCCTGAAAAGGTCTACAAGCCGTCGCGCGGTTTATTCCGGCTAACGAAGTTTCGCGATCCCGATTCTGACCAGCTTAAGGAAGAGCTGATTCCGCCTCAGCCCAAAAGAGTTCGCGAAGACGAATTCTACGAACCGTTTGCGGAATGGTTGGTCAACGAAGTCGAGGAATGCACCAAAGCAATTGCGCTTGGCGGAAAGAAATTCCGTGACAAATGGGGAACACTCGATGTGATCGGAAAACGAGAATCGAAACGCAGCGACATCATTCAGGCGCCGGTTGAGATCGTTTCTGCGGAAGTGAAGCCAGACGTCAACGAACTTGTCACGGCATTTGGCCAAGCATGCGCTTATTGCCTGTTTAGCCACAAAGTTTACCTTGTCGTGTCAAACAAGGTGCCCGACGATGAAATTGCTCGTTTGGACGCGCTTTGTCAGGTATTCGGCCTCGGCCTGGTCCTCTTTGATTTGGAGAATCCAAAGGATCCGCAGTTCGATATTCGGTCGCGTCCGCGTTACCAGCAGCCCGACCTGTTCTATGCGAACCGATACATGAAGCTAATTGAACCGGAGCTGTTCAGTTGAAGATCGTGCCACGTTCCGTATCGAACCCATCTTGAAGTGTGGCCAGTGATTCAACCTATGTAAATGGAACGACTGTGGGAGGCGTCTCCGACGCCGACGGGGCTGCCTGTTTTCACAAGCAAAGCGCCCTGAAATGCAGCGCTCGCGTCCGTTTCATCGGCGTCGGAGACCCCTCCCACAGTCGAAAGCTGATTCACCCTGAGAATTCTTTTCGCCGCTCTTGACTTGTCTACACCGCGTAGATAAGATGCCGCTGTTGACATGATGTAAACAAGCGGCCTTCTGTTTCAGGAGCGGTTATCCCCATGTCTCCCGATGCCAGGGCGTCGATTAGCGACGCCGAACGCGAGGTCATGCTTGCGCTTTGGGACCACGGGGCGGGTTCTGTGCGCGAGGTGCATGAGCGGTTGACCGGTGCGGCGCTGGATTGGGCGCGGTCGACCGTGATTACGCTGCTGCAGCGGCTGGAGAAGAAGGGTTACGTCGCCAGCGACAAGTCCGGTTTCGCCTTTGTGTTCCGCGCCTCGGTCTCGCGCGAGGAACTGCTCGTACAACGTATGGGCGAACTGGCCGACGACCTCTGCGACGGCCAATGGGCCCCGTTGTTGTTGGCGTTCACCGAGCGGCAGAAGCTGAAGCCGAAGGAGATCGCCGAATTGCAGAAGCTCGTGGAACAACTTTCTGCGCGCTTGGCGGAAGAGCGGAAAAAACGCTAGGGCGGCACAACTCAAGTTCGAAACCGCGGGTCGACCATGAACGCACTGCTTTGGTGGCTGGCGCAGAACACCGTTTCCGTCGCACTGTTGACGCCGTTTGTGTGGGCGGCGTGTTGGCTTTTTCGTTCGCGACCGGCGGTGCAACATCTGTTGTGGATGTTGTTGCTGTTGAAACTCGTCGCGCCGCCGCTGGTGCGTTGGCCCTGGTCGGCGCAAGACGCCATCCGTTCCGCGCGCTCCGCATGGTGCGACGATTCGCAGCAGATTGCGGTGGTCGCCTCTCACGATGCCACGCCATTCACAGTAGAGATGGAAGCGATTGATTTGCTGGCCGACGCGGAACTGGCGGCCTTGCAGCCCACGGCAGTTCAGATTGAACCCGTACACGGGCCAGGACCGACGGATTGGTCGATCTACATGCAATCCGCGTTCGCACTTTGGACGGTCGGCGCCTTGGCTGTGGCCGCGTTCGCGCTGCGCTCGATCGCGCGGCAATCGCACGTGCTGCGCACCGCCGGCGCTCCATCGCCAACTTTGGTCGTGGCGGTACGCCAAGCGGCGAAACGTCTGCGGGTTCGGCCGGTCGCCTCGGCGTTTTCTCAGCGAGTTGCGTCGCCGTTGATTTGCTGCCTGGGCCGTCCTCGGCTCGTTTGGCCGGACGCCTTGCGCGCGCCGGAAATCATCGTGGCCAGCGACGGTATCATTGCCCATGAGTTGGCGCACGTCGCGCGGCGCGACCATCTCGTGGTCTACCTGGAGCTCCTGGCGCTCGCGATGCATTGGTGGAATCCATTCGCCTGGTATCTGCGCCGGCAACTCCGCGAAACCCGCGAGTTGGCCTGTGACGCGATGGCACTCTCCGGCGCGGAACAGGCGCGCTCCGATTACGCGCGGCGGTTGTTGACGATGTCGACGACTTCCGCGCAACCGATGTCGCTTGCGCCGGCGTTCGGCGCAGGCACGTTTTCCCGACGCTTTTTGGAGAGGAGATTGACGATGGTCTTTGACAATCGCGCCAACGGACGCTTGTCGCTCGGCGGGCTGGCGCTCGCCGCGACGTTGGCGACCGTGGCCCTGCCCGGCCTGACTTGGGGCTACCCAGGGGCTGACAACGCGGAAACGGCGACTAGGGAATCCTCCACGGCCGCCACCAGTGCTGACGCGCCCCCGGCCCCGGAAGGCACTCCCACGACGACAGTCACGGTCGGCGAAGGCCTGCAAACGGTCGTGCCCGTGCTGAGCGAGATTCGTGGCATCCAGGAACTGTTCCTGGTCAGCCAAGCTGGTTCGGCGGATAACGTCGCGCAGAACGGCAATCAAAACGCAGATGCAGTCAGCGGCGCCACGGCAGTTTTGCAAGACGTGGCGCAATTCAACGCCGTGAAACGAGTCCCTGCGGCCCTGAAACTAGTCCCTGCGGCGGAGCAAACGATCAAGCTGCAGGACGGCTCGACAATTGAAATCCGCCGCACGGACGACGGCAACCTCGTGCTGACCGTCAATCAGAACGGTCAGCAGCCGCAAGCCATTCAACTCGGATTCGACATGCTTGTGAACAAGGTTCTCACTAAGTCAGCGGACACGTCTGAAGTCATGTTTGCCGAGCCGGCGCAAACGACCTCCCGCGAAGTATTGGGGGACGATCTCCGAACGCGAATCGAAGTCGCGCAGCCGGTGGCCGTCAATACGACGCAGATCGTTAAAGATTGGGATCCCAATGTCCTCGCCGGAGCGAGCGACGAAGACCTAGCGATGCTTCGGTCCGACGTGGAATTGGCGAAGGTCACTTTGGAAGAGAAGCAGACCGAAGTGGAAAATCGCCAAGGAAGGCGGGTACTCGGCCAGCAGAATGCGACTGGCCGAACTGGCCGTGAAGCGCGCCGCCATCGAGCTGAAGCGCTGCGAGGCCAAGCTATCGGCCGCCACGAAGCACCAGGAAGGAAACAAAAACTGGCATGAAGTATTGCAAATCAACTAGCGGCGCGAGCGCTGCCGCATGATTACAGTTTGCATCGCTTTGCTCCGGGACGCTATTCAGCGCGCTCGGAGCTTAGCCATTGGCAAACCGAGGAATCACGCACACCGACCCGCAGCGCCAGCGAGGGGGAGACGACTATGATTCCCGGCTTCGCATCGCGCTTAAAAATCACGTCGTCTTCCCCGCGCTTACGCGTCGGGTAAGTATCAGACACGCGGTCGCGGCGACGATCGCAAGCAGCCAACTCCCCGGCTCCGGCACCAGTCTGAAAGCGCCGCCACTCCGCCTCCCGAAGCTATTTCGCACGGCATTCAAGTCCGCCAGATCCACGCGGCCGTCGCCGTTCATGTCGCCGCGGCTCGTCGCCTCGCCGAAGTGACTGCGGACGTCGTTGAGGTCCCATATGGCCACGTCGAAATCGCGGATTGCGTCGCCTTCCAGTCGCCAGACGCCGCCCGGTCCTAGGAGGGTGAGCGAAACGGTATGCTCCTCGTATTTCAGTGAGTAATCCAGGCCCCACGGTAGATAGTCCCATTCGACATGGGAAAACTGCCCGCTGAATTCACCGGAAACGCTCATCAGCGTGACCACGCGATCGTCCAGCAGCGTGAAGCGCCTCGGCAGGGACAGGCGCAGCGTGCCGCCGATGGTCGCCGCGTCGTCCACCGTGAGCGCCGCGCCGGCGTCCTCCAGCAATAGCGCCGCCACGTCGATCGAGGTAGTTGCCGTTTCCGTCTGCACGAGCGAGCCATCGAGCACCGTCTGACTCGCCCCGATCGCCAATCGTCCCGCCTGAGTGAGCGTCGGCGTTCGCAACAGCGCACCCTCGCCTAGCGTCACCACTACGTTGGTCTCCACAAACAGCGGCGATGGCGATTCAAGCGATGCATTCGTTCCCAATTCAACGCTTGTCGCTCCGGCCGATCCCCACGCGATATTCTCCGTGATCAGCGACGCTCCGTCGGCAAGTTGAAAGCCGCCTTCCTGTATATCCAGCTGTCCGACGCTGTTCCCGGCGCCCGACAGCAGCATCATGCCAGCGCCGGCCTTTGCCACTTTCCCCGCGCCATTCAAGCCTCCATGAACCGCTGCTACGTGATTCGCCGCGACTTCCAACTTCGCGCTCGCGCCCGCGGCGATGCTCCAGTCGCCAAGTTGCAGATCGCCCTCCACCAGTTGGAAATCAACGTCGCCCGCGTCGAGCGTCCAGCGCTCCGCCTGTTGGTTCCCCGCCAGCGCCACGGCGTAGTCGTGCGGAAAGGCAAATCGCAGGTTCGCGCCGGCGCTCGGCGTGGCGGCGCTCGACCAGTTTTCCGGGTCCTCATAGGCCCCGCCGGTCGGATTCATCCAGTACGTATCGACCAGCTGTTGGTCGATCCAACTATTGAACCGCGTGACGCGCGTGCCGCCGGCGGCGTCGCCGTAGTTGTTGTCGACGCCTTCATCGAAGCTGAGGCCCACGGAATGCACGGCGTACAATCGCGCGCGGCCGTCATAGTCGATGTACCAGCCGCCACCGCTATCGCCCCCCGCGGTCTGATATTCCAAGTCCAGCGGCGCGGCGTCTCCCCAGAGGCTATCCGTCTCGTCCAAAGGATTGTCGAAATCGCTGAACAACATGAACTCCGGATAAGGGCGTTCGTTTTCATCCAAGATGCTTGTGCCGTTTCGATCGACGATATTCCGCCCCGCCCGCTTTGTGCCGTGCGTACCGACGATGGAGCCGGTCAATCCGGTGCCGGTCAGCCCGTAGCCGACGATCGTCGCTTCGGCCCCCAACGGCACAAGGTCCCGCATCCGTTGGGCAGGCGTCACCAGCTCGCTCGGCTCCGCGAGTTCGATCAGCCCGACGTCGTAGCCATTCGCGGCGGAACCGTTGAATTGCGGGTGAACAATCAACCGCTTGGCGTCCAGACTGACGCCGAAATTGCGGTAAAAAACGCTGTCGGTCGGCGTGTTCGTCAAACAATGGGCGGCGGTGAGCACCCAATTCGGGGCGATCAACGTCCCGGAGCAAAGGCGGCCGCTGCCGCCGATCATGGAACGCACCTGGCCAACCGCCTGATATTCCGGCAAATTTGCCAGAGCGCGGTACTCGGAGTCTGCACGATCGTGACGGATCACTCCGCCGGACAAATCCCCGGTAAAGGTTGCTGCGGCGACGCCAATGATCCAGCGGACGAGTCGCTGGCCGCGACGTGCCGCTCCCCGGCCACTCATCTACTTGCCCCAACAGCTGCCAAATCGACGATGCGATTCAAGGTGAAAAGGATACCGCGATTCTGCCTGCCGGTGGATGAGGTGTCAATGAATTTGCGATCAGAAACCGGCACAATTAACGCTGGTGACGGCCATGCGTCGCGGAATTAAACTGTTCTAGGCACGCACCCCCCGGTATCACCTCGCGGACGCTCGTTTCGCTACGGGAATTGCGCACGTCGTAGGTCGAATATGCACGTCGTTCCCCAGGATTTCGAGCTGGAGCGGCAACTCGAATTCGTCGAGGCGACCATCGCGCGCCTCGAACGCCAGCGGGATGAGATTTTCGAGCAGCAGCGGAAGCTCATCCAGCCCGGCTGGATTTCGCGTTGGCGCAGGCGTTACTTCCACGCCGCCGAGCGCTTTCGCTCCCCGGGCGAGCAGTATGAACTTTGGCCCTGGGGCGTGATGCTAGTCGTTCCGGCGACCTGCGCGGCGCCCGTGCTGATTGTCGCGCATCTGATCAGCGATTCCATGCTCATCGGCCTGGTGGCGTTCGCCGTGGCGGCGGGCCTGGCGGGCCTGACGTGCGCTGCGCTGCTTTTTTTTCCGAACCCGGGGCGGCTCGCCGCGCATCGCAAAGAGGAAGCCGCCGAGCAAGAAACCAGCGCGTCGATCGAACGCGCGCTGCAGGCCACGACGGAAAACCTGCGCAAATACGTCGTCGAGCGCGACGCCCTGCGGGCCGCGGCGAAAGCCCGCCGCACGCAGCTCCTCCGCCGCGATTGGCGCGCGCTGCGCGGCCAGGATTGGGTCGACTATCTGGCCGAAATGCTCCTGGCCCTCGGCGCGGTGGTGCAACTACAGCGTAAAAGCGCCGAGTCGGGCATCGACCTGATCGCCGAGTTCGGGCCTCATCGCGTGGCGATCCAGGCCAACACTTCGGAACGCACGATTCCCGACACGGCGGTGCGCGCGGTAGTCGCCGCGCAAAAGCAACGTCAATGCCACGCCGCGGCGATCATCACCAACGCCCGGTTTCATCCGTCGGCGGCGCGGTTGGCGACGGCGCAGCGTTGCTTGCTAATTGGAGCGGATGAGTTTGAGCGGTTTGCGCTGGGGGAGATAAGGTTGTAGTTCGATTTGTCGGGGCCACGCGGTAGGTCAGGCACCGTGGACGAAGGTGATGGCGCGGCCCGAAAGAGTATTCCGTCAACGTCCCAAATGATCGCCAGGGACGTGCCTGACATGGTGGCGGCGTCAACTCTGGCGCGCGATTTTCGTTCGTAGCACAATTGCAAGCGTCGCCGCCGCCAGGGTCGCGATGCTCAGCGTTGACGGCTCTGGAACGCTGGCGAAACTTGCGGTCAGGGTGAATGGCAAGCCAACGGTAGGAAGAATAGTCTTGCTCTCCGAACGAATTGTCCGAATTGCACCGAATTGCAGGCTCGACGGATAGTCATCGCCAGGAGAAAGTTCGAATGTCGGCAGCAGAGGAGGTCCGAACACAAATTCGATCACACCGGAAAAACTATTGGTCGTCTCATAAACCGTCGCCGAATACGTGAACCCGACCTCAACGAAAAGATTGTCGTCATAATTCGGAAAAATCGGAGATGATGTCCATACCCCGTCTTCGGAGTAGAATAATTGGGATGGCTCGAGATCCTCGTATCGCGAGATGTGACACGCAATTCGGTCCAAGTTGAACGTCTCATGATATGTGATCAATCCAGGCTCATTGTTGGGAAAGTCGTACGGCGGATACGTTTCAACATGTGTGTAATCGACCCTTGTGCTGCCCGCCATGTCGATTTCGTCTTAGACGAGCGACTGGATTGTGAACGTGTCGCTTACGTCATCGAGTACAGAATGCAGACTGGCGGGAATGCGGACAGCGTCGACGTATTGTCCGCCCAAACCACCGATTGTGATTGAGAGTCGTCCTGCCCACGAGCGATCCAAGCTGATCTGGCCGGCAATGCCAGACTGCGTCGACAGGACCGAGATGATAACCAACAGACCTAACGCACGAGCCAACATGGCGTACCCCACGGTGTTTGACGTTGCGGGACGCTAGGCTGCCTGACCGTCACGCCGCCGCGGCCCGTTCCAATCGCAGGGATAGCACGCCCGACCGCTGCTGACAAGTCTCCCGACCGTGTCATCTGCCCGACCGAAGGTCTCCCGTTCCGCGCATAACGCAGCCCCCGTGGCACGGTCGGGAGACCGTGCCACAACAATGGCTTACTTCTTCAACTCCGCCTCCAGGAACAGCGCGATCGCCGCGTTCAGGTAATCGCGGTTGTCTTTTTTCTGGAAGCCGTGGCCTTCGTTGTTGGCGTAGACGGTCCAGACGGGGCGGCCTTGGGTGCGGGCTTGGGCGGCCATTTGTTCGGCTTCGAAGAATGGGACGCGCGGGTCGTTTTTGCCGTGCGCGACTAGTAGCGCCGAGCGGATGTCGGCGACGCGGTTGCTGGGGTTGATCTTTTCGAAGTGGGCTCGCATCGCCGGGTCGCGTTCGTCGCCGTATTCGGCGCGGCGGAGGTCCTGGCGATATGGTTGCGTGCGCTCCAGGAAGGTGATGAAGTTGCCGATGCCGACGATGTCGACGCCGGCGCGGATGCGTTCCGGGAAATTCACCAGCGAGGCGAGCACCATGTAGCCGCCGTAGGAGCCGCCCATCACCGAGACGCGTTCGCCGTCGAGTTCCGGCTGGGCTTTGATCCAATCGAGCAGCGCGCCGATGTCCTTGACGCTTTCCTCGCGCTTCTCGGCGTTGTCGAGCGTGAGGTAGGTCTTGCCATACCCGGCCGAGCCGCGGACGTTCGGGGCCAGCACAGCGATGCCTTGTTCGACGGCGAAATATTGAATCAGGCCGTTGAAGAGCGGCGTGTACTGCGCCTCCGGCCCGCCGTGGATGTAGATCACGACTGGAGCGCGGGCGGCGGCGTCCTCTTGCTTCGGCCGGAAGTAATATGCCGGAATCTCGCGTTGGTCGAAGCTTTTGAAGCGAATGCGCGACGGGGCGATGAAGCGTTCGGGATTCAATCCGCCGGCTTCGCTGTAGGTCCATTGCACGAGATCGCCCGATTGCAGGTCGATCGAATAGGCGTCGCTCGGCGCGGTCGGCTTGCTGAGCGTGAAGCCGAGCCGGCTGCCGTCCGGGGAGAATTCCAATCCCGCGATGATCCCGAGCGGCGTCTCGATCTTACGAATCTGCTGGCCGTCGTAGAGATACAATTCGTTGGAGCCATCGACGTTCGCGGTGAACGCCAACACGCCGGTCTCGGGATCGACTTCGAGCGCGTCGATATCCCAGGCGATATCCTCGCTAAGCCAACGATACTCGCCAGTCGTCAAATCAACTTCCGCCAGTTGTTGAAACTCGCCGCGCGCATCGCAGGTGACGAAGGCCTTGGTCGCGTCCTGATTGAACGCCAAACTGCCGAACGCTACTTTGGCGCCAGGCGCGTTTTTCGACTCGTTCGGTAGAGGAAGCGGCTGCTTTTCGCCACTCTTGACGATCAAGAGTGCTGGGTGCGTTTCGTTGATTGAGACGTAGTGATTGATCAGCAGCTTCGAGCCGTCTTTCGACAATGAATTCAAGTTGTAGAATTCGCCGTTGGTTTGCATCACCATGCGCGATGAGCCCGGCGTGCGCGGATTGGCGACGTAGATATCGGTGTCGCGCCCATTTCGCAAATTGCTGCCGTAGACGAGTAGCGCGCCGTCTTCCTGCACTGGCCCCGGCACGTTGCGCGATTTGCCGTCAGTGAGCAGCGTAACTTTGCTGGCCTGGCGATCGAGCCAATAGAACTGGTCGTTTTCATTGCCCCCTTGGCTCATGACCACGAGCACGTCTTGATCCGACTTGCCGGGCAGAATCTTGCCGGAGGCCGGTTCGGGGAAAAACGTGATCTGCTCGCGCCGTCCGCCCGGCGTGTAGACGCGATGCAATTGATTCGTGTTGCCAAACCGCGTGGCGACGAGCATGCCGGCGCCGTCCGGCGACCAGCCTTGGAACGTGGCCGTGCGGACGTCCTGGTATTGCCGCATCCGCTCGAAGACCTCCGAGGGAATCACCGGCACTTCGGCCGTTTCCACGGCGGCTGGACGGGCGGGGTCCGCGTCCTGCGCGGGGGATTGCCAGGCGAAACCGGCCAAAAAAAGGAGCGCGACGAACGCGGAACGAGCGATCTGCATGATGCGAGCACCTTGATGAATGACGGCGAAAACCAGGAACCGGCCGGCAACTTGATAGGCATTAGAATTCGCCGCGCACCGCCGGGCAAGTCGCGCATTCGCACCAGCCGAGGCAGGAACGTCGGGCCCGATACTACGATCGCAAGTGCTTGGAAATCCTGGGTGGCTGGGGTCGAATGTACTCGCTCGCCCCCAGGTCTAGCGAGCTGGGGGCGAGCGAGTACATTCGACCCCAGCCACCCACCGTTATTGCCAACCCAAGCACCGCCGACTCGCCGAGCAAAAGAACGTCGCAATGCCCAATACTGAAACGTGCCAGGTCTGTGGGCAAGCCAAGCCAATCGGCGAGCTGACGCCGGGCGCGCTGGTCAGCCCGACGGTCGTGAAACTGATCGAGCAATCTGGCACGCGTTGGGCTGCAACCGGCTACATCTGCCAGACGGACCTGGACCGATTTCGCCACGAGTACATTCGCGACACCCTGGAAAGCGAGCGCGGCGAACTTTCGTCGTTGGAGAGCGAAGTCTTGCGCAGTTTGCGCGAGCAGGAATTGCTTTCGCAGAATCTGAACGAGGCATTTGATCGTGAATTGACGTTGGGCGAGCGCGTCGCGGACAAGGTCGCCACTTTTGGCGGCAGTTGGTGGTTCATTAGTTCGTTCGCGGCGGTTTGTGTGGCTTGGATGGCGGTGAATGCGATGCTCTTGACCAAGCCATTCGATCCCTTTCCGTTCATTCTGCTGAACCTGGCGCTATCGTGCCTGGCGGCGGTGCAAGCGCCGTTGATCCTGATGAGCCAGCGACGGCAGGAAGACCGCGACCGGATGCGGGCGGAACACGACTACCGCGTGAACCTCAAGGCGGAACTCGAAATCCGCCATTTACATGCCAAGCTCGATATGCTGCTCACGCACCAATGGCAACGGCTGTTGGAGATTCAGCGCATCCAACTCGACGTCTTGCAGGAAGTGCAACGAGCATTACCGCCGCGGAAGGAGTGAACTTAGGCGTGTTGCTTCGGCTTCGTTTCTTCCGGCGGCAGATTGTCGTCCCGTAATGGATCGGCGACGCCGTCGAGCGGATAAAGAATCAGCCACGCCAACACGGTCGCCACGATCGCTGAGCCGATGAAGCCGGCGCCGGCGGTGAAGCCGATCCCGGCTGTCGTCCAGCTGCCGGCCGCTGTCGTGATGCCGCTGATGCGTTTGGCTGATTCTTGCTTGAGGATTGCACCTGCGCCCAGAAAGCCAATGCCCGCGGTAATCCCCTTCACGATCTCGCCCACGCTGGCCGCGCCGGATTGCAACGGAATGGCCGTGAACAGCGCCGAGCCCAACGCGACCAACATATGGGTGCGAAGTCCGGCCTGTCTTCCGCGGGCTTCACGTTCCAAGCCCAGGATCGCCGCCAAAGCGCACGCCACGACGAGGCGAACTGACAGTTGCCCGAGCTGCGCGAAATCCGGTGACGTAATTCCGAGTTGTTCCCACATAGCCGTCAACTTCTTGGTGAGGGGAGCGTTGTTCTAACAGCGCAAGAAAAAGCCCCGCGCTTGGCAGGGCTGATTCGGTTGGTCTCCGCGATCTTACGGCGTGATCGCGCGGAAGAAATTTCGGATCGGCTGGCCCGGGTAGTACACCTTCGTGCTGACCACCGCGCCAGGATAGTAGTACGCGCTGACCGGCTGAGCGTACGACACCACCGGGCTATAGGCGACGACCGGGCTGTAAGCGTAGTTGACGACGGGGCTGTACGTCGTCACGGGCCGGTAAGCGGTCACGGGCACGGCATAGCTGGTCGCCGCGCGATAGGTCGTCACCGGCGTGGCGTAATTCACCACCGGGCTGTAGGTCGTCGTGTAGGTCGGCGATGCCGTCACGACTGGGCTATAATTCGTCACGGGACGCCAAGCCTCGACGGTGGTCGCCGTGGTCGTTCCTTCGAGGATCGGCGAATACGTAACGACTGTCTCCGACGGGACTGTGGTGACGGTCGATTCGACGATCGGACTGTAGACCTCGACCGCCGATTGCGCCGAAGCGGCGCCGCCCGTGAAGCTCAGGCCCAAGACGGCCGCCAACAGAAGCGTGTTTTTCATGGTAGCAATTCCTCGCAAGTAGCCGTTCTCAGCGTGCCCCAATTTGCGCCACGCGCACCGACGTTCCCCAAACATACGTTAGGGCGATGGCTGTCGGTTCATTGGTAAGCGAAACTTGAGCCAATTCTGGGCCAAATCTCGTGGAATTATCCGCGTGATCTGTCGCCGATCAAGCGACGGAATTCGATTTTGCCGCGGATTCCGAGAATAACGCGATAAGCTGCGCAGGCGGTATGGGTTGCGAAGGTTCGGCAACCATTGCGGAGCGAAATCGGCTGGTCGCGATGCGACCGGCTAGATGGCTTCTTTGCCGCGCTCGCCCGTGCGGATGCGAATGCAATCCTCCAGCGGCAGCACGAAGATCTTGCCGTCGCCGATATTGCCGGTTTCGCCTGAACGGCCGCCCTTGATGATGGCGTTTACGGTCGGTTCGACGAAATCGTCGTTGACGGCGATCTGGAGCTGTACCTTGCGGAGTAGGTTGACCGTGAATTCGTGGCCGCGGTAGACCTCGGTGTGCCCTTTTTGCCGGCCGAAGCCCTGCACGTCCATCACCGTGAGCCGGAACACCTCGACTTCCGTCAATGCGGCCTTCACGGCTTCCAAACGGCTCGGCTGGATGATGGCGATAATCAGCTTCATGACAAAGAGCGAAACCTGTCGGCGGAATGCGAACTTGGCAAAGCGTCTAACTGATCGTAGCCCACCAGCGCGGCAGGCTCAAGGCGAAGTGGTAATGAAGGCGGCCTGACGCATGGCTGGGATGCCCAAGTCGTCAGGCCGCGTTCATCGTTCGGTCTCCGCAGCGGGTGTCCAATCCGCTGCACCAACGCGGCATCCAGAAAGAAAGAAGCCCCTGGCTTGGATGGACTAGGCGGAGCGTCCATCCAAGCCAACGGGGCAACCTTCTGGCCCAGGCAAGAGCCAAGCCTCGTCAGACACCGCCGGACCACCCGGCGGTCGGAGTAGGGAGAATGCGTTCGTCTCGTCTTCTTGTTTCCAGGAGCGACGCGGATCAGCGAGCGAGGCGCCTCGCTCGCTATCCGCGCATCGCGCGCCCACGGCACAGCAGAAAAGCAAGCGATGTGCCGAACTTGAGAGTGATTCGGAACATTTTCTCAAGTTGCTGTTGGCTAACGACTTGTGACGTGCCGTCAAGTCAGCAGGCCATTGAGAACGCCGTGCCATGCCAAGGCTGCCGCGAAGAGATTAAGCAGACCCTGTTCATTGTCTGGGCACAGTGATGCAATCGCTTTAGTCCATGTGACAGACCTCGACGGACTATCTTCTCTTTATTCGGGAATCCGGAGGCAACCACGAAAAATACGAAAGGCACGAACGCGATTTAAAGCAGGGGCGTCGTCGAAAGAACCGACTAGATGTCGGCTCGAAAGTCGGCCATGGATTGGCCACCACAACCGTGCCAAATATCCAAGACGTTCGTGTCTTTCGTGCCTTTCGTGGTTCCTTCCGAGATGTGAGGAACGCGCAGTCACAGACCTCGGCTAAAGCAGGATGAAGCGGCGGAGGAGTTCGATGCCGCAATCCGTGAGGAAGCTTTCCGGGTGAAATTGCACGCCGTGCAGTGGATACCGCTTATGGCGGACCCCCATGATTTCCCGGCCGACATCTGGGGAATCGCACCAGGCGCAGACTTCGAAATCGTCGCTCAGCGTCTCAGGCCGAATAATCAGGCTGTGATACCGCGTGGCCCGGAACGGGTTTTCTAAGCCCTGGTAGAGGCCACGGTTGTCGTGATGTACGAGGTCGGTCTTGCCGTGCATCAGTTTCGGCGCACGGACGATTTCCGCGCCAAACGCTTCGCCGATCGATTGATGCCCCAGGCAAACGCCCAGGATCGGCAGTTGTGGGGCGAAGCGTTCGATCGCCGCGCACGAAATGCCCGCCTCTTTCGGCGTGCAAGGCCCAGGCGAAACGATCAAATGGGTCGGTTTGCGGGCGGCGATCTCGTCGACGGTGATCTGGTCGTTGCGATGCACTTCGAGCTCGATCGCCGGGTCGATTTCTCCCAACCGCTGCACGAGGTTGTAGGTAAAGAGTCGTAGTTATCGATGAGCAGAATCATGGTCTCAGGCTAATCGGGGAGTGAAATCGGTTCAAGCGGAAGGTGCGAACGCGGTGAGTCGCGAACAGATCAATCGTCGTCCAAGCCCAGGGAAGGCCCTAGAGATCGAGGGCGATGGAACGATCTTCGGTGGCCTTCCCTGGGCTTAGCGGCCATCAATGCGGATTGCCGCAACCCTTGCCGCTCCAAGCGGCGGGGGGTAGATTCGCGCACAACTTGATTCCGTCGACAGGATACCCATGACCCGTCTCGAACAACTTTGGGCCCCCTGGCGATTGGGCTACATCAAAGGCGAAACCGAAGCTCCCGCCCGGGCGACCGCGGAGCTGAATTGGTTGCCCGGCGCCGATCGGGAATGTTTTATCTGTCGCGGGGTGGCCGATCGGGCGGATCGCGAACACCAGATCGTGCGGCGCGGCGAGGCGGTCGTGACCGTTCTGAATCGCTATCCGTACAACAACGGCCACCTGCTCGTCGCGCCGCTGGCCCACAAAGCCCGCCTCGACCAATTGACGGCGGCCGAACATCTCGGCCTGATGCAAGAAATCACGGCGATGGTCTCCTTGATCGAAAAGTTGATGAACGCGGAGGGCTTCAACATCGGCGTTAACTTGGGACGAGTCGCCGGCGCCGGCCTGCCGGGCCATCTGCACTGGCACATCGTGCCGCGCTGGAACGGCGACGTGAACTTCATGCCGGCTCTCGCCGGGGTGAAATCGATCCCACAATCCCTCGACGCCCTCTGGGAAATCCTCACCGAATCACTGAGCCAAGAATCCGCACATTGAATTGAATTACTGAACACTGACGACTTCCAACTCGCGCCGCAACGGAGTGCCGCCACGTGCGCATCGCACACTTCGGGACGTTCGACGTCGCCAACTTCGGCGACCTGTTGTTCCCGCTGATTCTCGAACTGCGCGTTCGCGCCCAGGTTACGTCGCCGACTGAGATTGAGTTCGTGCATTTCTCTCCGCTCGGCGGTGAGCCTGTCTGGATGGACGCGCGGCGAACGATTCCGGTTCGCGAGCGCTTCGAACATGGGCGGTTCGACGCCGTTGTTCTCGGCGGAGGGCACCTGGTTCACGCCCTGCCGACCCAACTGTCAGCTTACCAATCGCGCCCTTGGTTAGCGGAGACTGCGTATGCGGAACTGTGGCTCGGCGCCGCGCAACTCGCCGCAAGGGACGCCGCCCCGCTGATCTGGAATGCCCCGGGCGTGCCACGACCGCTGGATGGCCGCGCCGCAGAACTATTGCGCGGGGCGACCGGTCGCGTCGACTACCTCGCGGTCCGCGACGAAACGAGCGCAGTGCATTTACGCGCATCGGGCGTCAAGACAACGATTCATGTCGTCCCAGATACGGCGCTCGATGTGAATGCGCTCTGGAGCGACGCTCAACTCGACGACGCGTACCGCACCTTGCTGGCAGAGTGCGATCCGGCAACGCGAACCATTGCCGTTCATGTCAAAGAACGCTACCTGCGTGAATCAATCGAGTCACTTGGCGCGCGGCTCGATCAACTCTGCGAAGCCCGTCAGGCAACGGCGTTACTGCTGGCGCTTGGTCCATGCCACGGCGACGACGAACTCGCGCGTCGCGTGGCGAGCTCGATGCGTACAAGGCCTATCGTGGTCGATGGTCCGAATCAGTTTCTGGCGATTGTCGCGGCCCTCGCCCGGTGCGAGTGCTACCTCGGCTCGTCGCTGCACGGTTTGATCACGGCCATCGCCTTCGGCCGCCCCGCCGTGTGCGTGGCCACCGAAGAACGCAGCGGCCCGCGAAAATTCTCCGGTTTCCTGCGGCAGATCGGCGCGGAGCATTGCCTGGCAACGTCATGGAAAGCAGCCTGTACAGCGGCGAAGATCGCTACGGCTGTTGACTTAACCGCGGCACGCGAGATGCTCGCGTCCCACTGGAACCGCGTGGGTGAAGTGCTCACGGCGAAGCATCAGCGCGATCCAAATGCGCAGATCGACATTCCGTCGCAGTGTTGCGGCGAAGCAACACCCAACGACGCGCAACTTACTATCCTGCGATCACAAGTCGAGATGGCGGCGCGAAGCGCAGGCCGGCTCGATCGGAGCGATGCGGCGCTTACCAAGGCGCTGAAACGCGAACAGCGTCTGACGACGCGCCTGGCGGAGCGCGAACATCGACTAAAGCAATTGACGGCTAGGGAACAGCTCGCCGCGCAGCGTTTGCGCGACACGCAGCACAAGCTGCAACGCGCGGAACGCGATGCGAACGCTCTGAGTTGCTGGCTGGAACAACTAAGATGCGGTATCGACGCTCTGCTGGCGACGCGCCGTTGGCGGGTGGGGAACCTGCTCGGCAATGCGATCTCCGTGTGGCGGCGCGATCGCTCGGCGCCGCTGGTGACGGAACTGTTTCGCGATGTCTTCCGTCAGCATGAACAATGGCGGGCATCGAGGCACGACGCCGCGAGTTCGGCAACATTGCGCGATGCGTTGCCGGCCTTGGATCGAAGTAAGTTCGCCAGCATTGTCATTCCGGTGCATAACGCGGCATCCTGCGTGGCGGAGTGCCTGAAATCGCTCGCAACGCACACGGATGCTCGGCACGAGATGCTGCTCGTCGACGATGCCTCGGATGATGACTGCGCTTCCTTGCTTAGCGAATTCGCGGCCCAACGAGCCAACACGGTTCTCCTCCGCAATGATGAACGACAAGGCTACACGCGCGCCGCGAATCGCGGCTGGCGCGCGGCGCGCGGCGACTATGTCGTGCTGCTCAACAGTGATACCGTCGCCACGCCCCGCTGGATGGGGCGCTTGCTGGTCTGTTTGGAAAGCCATCCGGACATCGGCCTCGCGGGGCCGGTCTCCAATGCGGCGAGTTGGCAGTCGGTTCCTGAGCGGTTCGCAGCCAACGGCGATTGGGCCGTGAATGCGCTGCTAGAACATTGGAACGCAAACGACGTGGCGGAAACACTCGCGTGTGTCGCTGAGCGAGCCTATCCTCGCGTTCCATTGCTGAACGGCTTCTGCCTCGCGATGAAACGCGCCGTGTGGGAAACGATCGGACACTTCGACGACGCCGCGTTCCCAGACGGCTATGGTGAGGAGACTGACTATTGCCTCCGCGCCGCGGCCGCCGGCTTTCAACTCGCCGTGGCCCACGACGCCTACGTCTATCACGCGAAATCGCAAAGCTACGGTAACGCGAAGCGCAGGGAATTGACGGCGCGCGGGCAAGTAGCCTTGCGCCGCAAACATGGCGCGACTGCTATCGCGAGTGCCGTCGAATACCTTCGAATTGAGCCAACGCTTGCTGTCTTGCGAGAACGTGTACGTCAGGCGATTGCCAATCGCATCGCAGCCGGTACTTCGCTCGCAACGAAAAGACTGCCCAGCGTGCTATTTCTTCTGCCCGTGCGCGGCGGCGGCGGCGGCGCCCATTCCGTCGTGCAAGAGGCGATGGGCATGCGTCAACTCGGCGCGCGGGCCGTCGTGGCGATCGAGGAACGCTTCGCGGACGAGTTCCGGCGACAATACCCGCGCTGGTTCGCCGACGGATTGTTTTTTACTTATCGCGAACGATCTGAACTGATTGAATTTGCCGGCGCGTTCGACGTCGCGGTCGCTACCGTCTATTTCAGTCTCCGCGATTTGCGCCGCATTGTGCAAGCACATCCGGCAATTCTGCCGGCGTACTATGTACAGGACTACGAGCCCAGGTTCTTCGCCCGATATTCGCGGCATTGGCGCGAAGCACGCCGGAGTTACGGCTGCCTGCCCGGTCTGGTTCATTTCGCCAAGACTTCCTGGATTCGCGACGAGGTTCAACGCCGGCATGGCGTCGAAGTGCATCCGGTGTCGGCAAGCCTCGACCATGCGGTGTATTTTCCCGCCGATCGCGCCACGGGCGATGGCCCGTTGCGCATTGCCGCGATGATTCGCCCCGGAACGCCGTATCGCGGCGCAGTGCGTACCTTGCGCGTACTACGCAGGTTGCAATTGCGCAATGATCGCATTGAGATGCATTATTTTGGCGCTTCGGCCGAGGAATGTGCGAACCTCGCCGCGCAATCCAATGCGAACGAACGTTGGCATGGCCCATTGACTCGCGAACAGGTTGCCGATCTCTTGCGGCGATGCGACATCTGCGTGGACTTTTCCGACTACCAGGCCTTCGGCCGAACAGGCTTGGAAGCGATGGCCTGTGGCGCCGCGGTCGTGCTTCCCAGCGAGGGGGGCGTTCGCGAATATGCGGTTCCCGAGGAAAACGCGCTGATTGTCGATACGCGCGATGAATCCGCCTGCCTCGCGGTCGTCGAACGCTTGCTAGAAGATCACGAGCTTCGTGCAAAACTGTCGGCCGCCGGCGTGCGCACGGCACGCAACTATTCCATTGAATCGGCCGCACGATCTGAGTTGACATTGTTCGAGCGCCTGCTGGACAAACGGCCGTCGCGCGCCGCGGCACGCACCGTGATGTCGACGCGGCCCGCAATCCCAACCACGCGCCGAGCGGACGTGCTGCGCGTCCACGCCGTCTTGCCACGATCGGCATCGGGCTGGCCCGGCTCTGCTTATCTACGCGTCTTGCTGCCGCTGCGCCATCCAACTTTGCAGGATCGCATTGAACTCTCGTATGGCGCCGCGGCCGCGTCCACGCCCACGGATGCAGAGGTGGTTCTAGTTCAGCGCACGGGCATTGCGGACCTTTCGCAAGCGAAGGCTGTTATCGACTCGTGTCGCCGGCGAGGGCAACGACTGGTCGTCGAACTTGACGACGATCTATGGGCGATGCCCTCCCAGCATCCGGAGCGACGGCGATATCGTCGCCTGCTTCCGGCGCTGGATTATCTGCTAAAGAGCGCGGACGCTGTAAGCGTCCCCACCGAAGAATTGGCGAGGTCACTCGAGTCGCGCACGTCGCGCGTGGAGATCATTCCGAACGCAGTAGACGAGCAACTGTGGTTCACGCCTGGTCGCGATCATCGAGATGTCGGCTCGCATTCTCCGCTGCGCATGCTCTTAATGGGCACGCGCACGCACGCCGAGGATTTGGAAATTGTGGCGCCAGCGGCGCGGCGGTTGCTGCGCGAGTTCGGCGATCGCGTGCGCTTCGAGGTTATTGGCTGTGTGGCGCTCGGCCATCGCAGCGACTGGTTTCGAAAACTGCGAATTCCTTCGGCGCGATGCGAGTACCCGGCTTTCGTGCGTTGGCTGCGGCGTCGCGCGCGGTGGCAGATCGGACTCGCGCCGCTCCGCGATTGCCCATTCAACGCGGCGAAGAGTGCGATCAAGTTTCTCGACTACAGTGCGCTCGGCCTGGCGGGCGTTTACTCGGACGCGCCGGCGTATTCCGGCACGGTGCGGCAGTTGGAAACCGGCATCCTCACGGGCGACAGCGCCGATTCCTGGTTCGATGCCATCCGCACGCTGGTGCTGAATGAAGAACTGCGGCGCGCGCTATCAAAGGCGGCCGCGGAGGATGTGCGTCGCAAGCATGCATTGGCGAACACAACAGGTCGTTGGCTCGCGGTGCTTGGCGGAAGTGTCGATCGCGCGGCAAGCGATGCTGACCCGTTACCGGAGCCCATTCGGGCCGGAGGCGCGTAGCTCCGGGGCAGTCGTCGGCGAGACACGGCGAAACACCAGTACGCGGTGCCAGGTGCGATTTCCCTCGCCGCGCGTCTCGAAGGCCGGTTCGTAGGCGCCGCCCAGTTCCGCCGCGCTGGGTGGCGTAAAGGCGCGTGTATCGACGTCCAGCAGCACAAAGTCTGGTTGCACTGTTTGCAGCGCGCCGCCGAGATCGGTGACGTCGACGCCGAAGATTGGACCGTTCAGTTCGGCATACAACCGCGGATAGCGCGAGTTCGCCAGCAGCGTTTGGCGCGACGAGGATTCCGTGCGAATCCAGTCCGCGGCCGTGACGATCGGGCTGGCGACCGAATTAATCTGGCGAATGCTGAACGGAATCGCGACCGCCACGAGCGTCAGACTGATCGCAAAGGCACATTGCGGGGCCCAATGCGGACGTCGCACTAACTCGCCGCCGCGCCGGCCCAACCATTCAATCCCAGCCGCTGCTGCAGGAAACGCGACGCCGACAATCGGCATCACATGCCGGTGCCCTAGGTAGCCGGCCATCAAGGCCAACCAAATCAGCAGCACTGAGTGCAACATCGCCAGCGATGCGAGCAGGCCGAGCGATGAACCCAGCGGCCGCTTCCGCCCAGGAGCAAAATGCCCGAACGCCCAGGGAATCCACACGACGTAGCCGAAGCCGTAGCCTAGCTCGACGAAGTATTTTTTTGCGGCGGCGACGACGCGCGGGGACCAGTCGCCGCTGGGTGCGGGCGTCACTTCGATGGCGGACGCCACCTGCACCGTTGGCGCGGCGCTCGCGCTCGGCGTGGGCTGCGCATCGACGAATGGCATCTCGTAAGCTACGGGCTTTTGCGATGCGGCCAGTGGATCTTTCTTGCTGGTCAACTTGCCCGTCAGCACCACGTACGGTCCGGCGATCATGCCCACGCCACACAGCAGTGTCATGCCGTACAGCGCGGTCTGACGTCGTGGCAGGCGTCCCAGGCAGAACGACACCGCAACGAGAAATCCGCCGACGATCGCCACGCTGAGTCCTTCGGGACGAATCCAGAAGGCGCAGCCGCTCGCCATGCCGGCGGCCAGAAACCAGCGTCGCGATGACCGTGCGAAACCTTCCTGCAGGCACCATGCGGCAAGCAAATACGCGCATAGATGCGGCGTGTCACTGAGCACGTCGGCGGCGTTTTGGCGCAGAACGGGCAGTCCTGCGGCCAAAAGGGAGGTAATATCGGCGATGTGTCGATCGTACATCCGCCGCGCGATCAGCCACACGAGCGCGACGCAACCCAGACCGCAGGCGATCGCCACTAATTTGCCAGCGACGATCCATTTACCGGCCGACGGCCGTAGTGACTCATCGGCGCCGTCGAGCGCCAACATCGCATGCGCGCCGACCACGAGCGCCGGATAGCCGGGATGTTGATCCTGCGCGCGCATCACGTTGAGCGGAGCGCGTTGCAGCTCACGGGCCATTTCGATGAAAGTCACTCCGTCCGGCGCAATCGCCGGCGAGCGGGCCGCCACGTAAACGTCGACGGCCAGCGTCAGGAGTAACGAAATCGTCAGCCATCCGTGGCGAGGCATCGAAACCATCTCCGCACTCGCGAGCCGCGGCCTGGGCCGGCGCTCAGCAAGAATTCTTGTCGTTCAATACGCGCCAAGGCGTCATCAAGATCATGTACACGTCGAACGTCCAACTCCAATTGCGGACGTAATACAAATCGTACTCCAACCGCTCGGCGATCGACGTATCGCCGCGCAGCCCGTTCAGTTGCGCCCAACCGGACAAGCCCGGCAGCACCGCGTGGCGGCGCGGATATTCCGGCATCTCGGTCGAAAACTTTTCGACAAAGCACGGCCGTTCCGGACGCGGGCCGATCAGACTCATCTCGCCGCGCAAAACGTTGAACAGTTGCGGCAGTTCGTCGATACACAAGCGACGCAATACCGTGCCGACCAACGTACGGCGCGGGTCGTTCCGCTTCGCCCAGACTGGTCCGGTTTCACGTTCCGCGTCGATCCGCATCGTGCGAAACTTCCAAAGCGTAAACACGCGGCCGTGCAAGCCGACGCGCTCTTGCTGATAGAATACAGGGCCGGTGCTGGTCAGCCGCACCAACGCCGCGACGAGCGCCATGGGGACCGCGGCCACGAGCAACAACAGCGAAGCGGCCGCCAGGTCCACGCAGCGCTTGAACACCACGCGACCCTGTCCGCCAGCCACTGGCAATTCCGTCCGCGCCGCGGACGATCCGCGCTGCGGCCAGGTTCCTTGCCCGACCTGCGGCCGGATCACCGCTGGATTTGCGATTCGTACTGTACTGTCATTCATCCTTGAACTTCCGTGATTCGCTTCCTTGCGAAGTGATCGGAGGCGCGATCTTCTGTAGCCTAGGTCTGTGACCTCGGTGGGGCGGCGAAAATCGCTGAATTCCGCACTACCGAGGTCACAGACCTCGACTACAGAGGAGCATCTTGATTCTTGAATTTCCGTTGTGACAAAGCCTAGGCTCCAGCATGTTCGTAGGCGGCGACGGTGCGCTCCGCGCAGCGTCGCCAGGTGAACTGCTGAGCGCGGGCGGGCCCGGCTTCGCGCAGTTTCAGCTGTAAAGAATGGCTCTCCAACACTTCGCGCAGTCCCGAGGCAATGCTGTCCGCGCTCAACGGGTCGACGTATACCGCGGCGTTTCCCAGTACTTCCGGCAAGCTCGACGAATTGCTCGCGACGACCGGCGTGCCCACCGCGGCCGCTTCCAGCGGCGGCAACCCAAACCCTTCGTAAATACTGGGAAAGCAAAACACGGTCGCCGCGCGCAACAGCGACGGCAACTCCGCTCCGCTCACGTACCCCAACTCATGCACCAAACCGCGCCGCCGCAGGGCGTCGAGCGCCGGGCGAAAGTAGTGTTGCTTCCAGCCGGACATGCCGGCCAGCACCAATGGGAACTCGCGCTGCAACCGCATCGGCAGACGGCCGAATGCGGCCACCAGTCCCTGCAAGTTTTTGCGCGGTTCCAATGTGCCGAGATACAGAATGAATTGCGGCGGTAGCCGATGCCGCGCGCGAATCGCCACGAGTTGATCGTCGTCACTCGTTGCGTCGAACCGTTCCAAGTCGACGCCCAGCGGCGTGACATGCACTTTCTTCGGTTCCAGTCCCGGGAACAAATCCAGCAACTCGCTGCGTGTGAATTCACTGATCGCAATCACCGCCTCGCTGCCGCGCACGCTGGTTTCCAAACGCTGACGGAGCCAGCGGAGACGGTCCTGCGGCAAGTATTCGGGGCAGCGTAAGTACGACATATCGCAGACGGTCGTGACCGTGGCGCCGGCGAATTCCTGGGGAATGTAGTTGGGTTCGTGGTAGACGTTCCAGTGCGGCCCGCGGGTCTGCCGCGCGAAGCTGGCGGCACGCAGGCGGCCGACCAGGTTCCGGGCAAACGGCGCGTGTTCGCGCACCCAGCACTTCAGACGCTCATAGCGATCGACGCGTTCCGTGGCTTGGGCGCCGGCGTGAAAAGATTTCCACGGCACGATCCGCCGCCCTTCGAACACGTCCACCGCTTCGACGGCAGGGAGCTGATCCAACGACTCCGCCAAGCGCCAGGCGTATTGCCCGACTCCCGTCAGGCGTCCCAGCATCGACATGCCGTTGAGCAATACCCGCATCGCGCCAGTTACCTAGAATTCGTAGTTGATCACGCGTCACACCAGGTTCCGTCGGGGGGCGGGGGACCGCCAGCGCCCTATGTCACCACAAATCCGATTTGGGGGGAAGAGTAGTTCGGGAATGTCCCCGCGGCGACTGTATCGACCCGTGGCTCAAAGTCGCATGAGGTTTAATTTGGCGTAACTTCGATCATTTTCCGACGTTGACACGCCGCGCGACGGCGAATTATGATCCCCCGGCATAGCGTCGGGTATGGAAGCGCGACGCGGCCGCAACGCTCACCGAGATTCACGTCCCGCTCCGCGACGGCGGCCGATTCGTGCATCAAAAAACTTCTGCAAGGGTGGTCATGCCAAGGACGGCGCTCATCACCGGGATCACGGGCCAGGACGGCTCGTATCTCGCCGAGCTTCTGCTCAGCAAAGGCTACGAAGTTCACGGCGCCCACCGCCGCGCCAGCACCGATACGCTGGAACGCGTCGCGCATTTGAAGGACCGCCTCCAGTTGCATCAAGCCGATCTGCTCGATCAGGCCAGCCTGATCCACCTGATGCGCGACATCTGCCCGCACGAGGTCTACAATCTCGCTGCGCAAAGCTTCGTTCCCACAAGTTGGAACCAGCCGATCCTGACCGGCGAATGCACCGGCCTGGGCGTCACCCGGATGCTGGAAGCGATTCGTCTGGTCGACACCGGCATTCGCTTCTACCAGGCCAGCTCCAGTGAGATGTTCGGCAAAGTGCAAGAAGTGCCGCAACGCGAAACCACGCCGCTGTACCCGCGCAGCCCGTACGGCGTCGCCAAGGTGTACGGGCACTGGATCACGGTCAACTATCGCGAAAGCTACGGAATGTTCGCCTGTTCGGGCATTCTGTTCAATCACGAATCGCCGCGCCGCGGTTTGGAATTCGTCACGCGCAAAATCACGCACGCCGTGGCCCGCATCAAGTTGGGTTTGCAGGACGAGCTGCGGCTCGGCAACCTGCAGGCCAAGCGCGATTGGGGCTTCGCCGGAGACTACGTTCGCGCCATGTGGTTGATGATGCAACAGCCTGAGGCCGACGACTATGTCATCGGCACCGGCGAGACGCATAGCGTCGAAGAGTTCGTCACCATCGCCTTCAGCCACGTGGGACTCGACTACCGCGACTACGTCACGGTGGATCCCAAGTTCTATCGCCCGGCGGAAGTCGACCTGTTGTGGGCCGACCCCAGCAAGGCGCAGCGCGAGCTGGGCTGGACGATGGAAGTCGGTTTCCGCGAGTTGGTCACGATGATGGTCGACGCCGATCTCGCGGCGTTGCAACGATCGGGACGCCACGGCGGCTCGAAGCGTATGGCCGCCTAACCCATCCTGAGTCGAGGGGCCGGTTGCCATGCACTTGCTGGACGCCATTCCGACCGAAGTCGACGTCGAGACGTTGCTGCTGGAGATTCGTTCCGGCGCCGGCGAAGCTTCGCGGCACGGCATCTTCGGCGGACCGACGCCGGGTGCGTGCAGCGCCAAGCGCGACGCGGTGCTCACGCAGCTCACCGAAGTCGAACGCAACGCTTCGCTCGTGGGCACGCAGGTGCCGGAGTTCGTCCGCTTCGGACGATTCAAACGCAGGTTGGCGAGGTTCACGTCGCGCGTGGTCTTGTATCTCGCCCGCGTCGTCACCGCGCCGCAGCGACAGGTCAACTATGGACTGTTGCAAGCGCTGCGGACGGCAGTGACCTGTCTCAAGGAAGAGGAGGCCGCGCGGTTGGAGTTGCAAGCCCGTGTGCAGCTTTTGGAGCGCACGGTGGCCGCGTTACGAACGCAAGCAACTCAGGAGAGCTCCAAAACGGAAGGTCCGACGCCGAGCGGCCGTACGACGCTTTCGCCGCATGTCTTTGCCACACGCCATTGAAAGGGCGACCACACAGCGCATGGAAGCGCCACGTTTTACTTTCGTCACACCCTGGTACGGCCACTTCGCTGGCGGTGCGGAGGTGGCGGCGCGTACGTTGGCCGAACAACTCGCGCGACGCGGCTTTGATGTGGAAGTGCTGACCACGTGCTGCCGCGCCCCCTTCGACAACTGGTGGCGTAATACGCTGTCCGTCGGCGCCGAACAACTCCACGGCGTCACCGTACGCCGCTTTCCCGTCAACACGGATGGCGAAGACCGTTATCACGCGATGAACGCCCGCTTAATCGAGCGCAAGGAACTTTCGCCTACAGAGCAGCGGCAGTTCGTCACACATACGATCAACAGCGATGCGCTCGTGAACCATGTGCGGGTGCATTCCGTCGGACGGGTCGTCGTCGGGCTGCCGTTCACGCAAGGTTTGGTCGACGCCGCCTGTCATGCCGCGGCGGGGCGATTCGTGCTCCTGCCTTGCCTGCATGACGAACCGCAGGCGTTTTGGGAAACCACGGCGGAAATGTTCGCCGCGGCGAGTGGCCACTGCTTCTTGAGTGAAGCGGAAAAGTCACTCGCCATCCGGCTGTTCGGCAATCGATTAGGCCGGAAGCTTGTCGAAGCGCCGGTCGCGGGCGTCGGCTGCGAGCTTCCTTCCGGCTTGGAACCGACGCTCGACAATCAAACCGCGCTCGATGACGTCCGCAGGCGCTATCAACTTCCCGAGCGCTACGTCGTCTACGTCGGCCGCAAGGATCCCGGCAAGAACCTCAACGAAGTTATCCGTTACATGCGCGAACACCGCGCCGCTGGCGGACGCGAGGAATTGTTGTTCCTGGGCGGCGGCGACGCCTCGCTCGTGCCGCAAGAGTCCGGCTTTCGCGACCTCGGCTTCCTGCCGGAACAAGACAAATACCTCGTCATGGCACAGGCCGCCGGGCTGGTGAATCTCTCCGTCAACGAGAGTTTTTCGATCGTCGTGATGGAGGCTTGGCTGACCGGTATTCCGGTCATCGTCTCGGCCCGCTCGCCTGTGACCAGCGGTCATTGCCGGCGCAGTGGCGGCGGCGCGGCGGTCGGCGCGAGTGAAGAATTCCACGCCGTGCTGAAAATCGGGGAACACGAATCCGCCCGGCAGCGCATGGCCAAGGCCGGCCGCCAGTTCGTGCGACGCGAATACGCCTGGGACGCCGTGATCGACCGCTTCCTCGAGGGAGCCGCCTAATCATGCGCGTTTTGATCGACGGCCAGACGTTCCACACGCACGAAGCCCGGCGCGGCATCGGCGTAGTGTTGACGCAGCTTGCCAATCATTTGATCACGCACGATCCGTCCACTGAGTGGTTTGTCACGACGCCGAATGCGCACTCGCCGCTGCCTCTCAAACCAGCCGCACAACGGCGCGTCAGGCAGATCGAGGTCGCGCCGCCCCGCGCCGGCGATCCGGTCCCGCACATCACTTACAGCGCAGCATTGCAAAAGGCCTGCGTCGAACACCGGATCGACGTCTATTGGTGCGCCAATCCGTTGATGCCGAACGTGGTGCTGCCGACCGAACTCCAGGGACCGGCGATCGCGGCCACGGTGTACGATCTCATTCCCTGGACGATGCGCGAGACGTATCTCGATCGCTGGCCGAGCGCCGCGCGCGACGAATATCTACGCCGCCTGCGCGCGTTGCCTCGGTGGGCGGAGCAACTGCTGTTTATCTCGGAAAGCGCCCGCCAGGACTACCTTCGCTTCGATTCCACCGTCGCCGACCGCTCGAGCGTGATTCAGCTGGCCGTGGACCTGGCGCGCTTTCAGCCGCGACGTGCGCCGGTCGTCAACGATGCGTCGCCCTATGTCTTGATGATGGGCGGCTTCGATGTCCGCAAGAACATGGACGGCGCACTCGAAGCGTTCGCCACGCTCGTGCAGGGTGCGCCGCAGGAGCACGCCGCGCTGAGATTCGTAGTCGCCTGCGCGTACACGCCGGAATCGAAAGCGGCATACGAAGCGTTGGCCGCGCGGCTGGGCGTTGCCGATCGCCTGGAAATGCTGGGCTTCGTAGCTGACGAAGAATTACCACGCCTCTATCGCGGCGCGGCGGCTTTCTTTTTCCCGTCGCGCTACGAAGGCTTTGGGCTGCCTGTGCTCGAAGCCATGGCCTGCGGCCTGCCGATCGTCACGACGCGCGTCTCTTCGATCCCCGAAGTTGCCGGCGAACTGGCCTTCTATTGCGCGCCTGATGACCGTCGCGACATGGCCCGAGCCTTGAGCGACGCCCTGCACGCGCGACACGACGCGAAGCTGCGACAAAACGCTGTCGCACGAGCGCGCACGTTTCATTGGGCTGACGCGGCCGCGGCCTACAGCCGCGCGTTCCGCTGGATCGCCGTCGAACAAACCGTATCCGTTCAAGCCGTCGGCGACCAGCGCCCGCGCGTCGCCTACGCCTCGCCGTGGGTCCCGCAACGCTCCGGCATCGCCGATAACAGTCTGGGCCTCGTCGACGAACTGCGCAAGTTCCTCGACCTCACGCTTTTTCTACCGCAGCCGGATTCCGCCCAGGAGACTTACGGCCTCCCCGTGCGGCCCATCCAGGATTTGACGGCCGCGCACGCCTCTTTCGATACGGCCATCTACCACCTGGGCAACAACAGCGAGATGCACACGGAGATTTATCGCGTCGCGCGGCACTGCCCCGGCGTCACTGTGCTGCACGATTTCAACATCCATCCATTCCTGCAACACGCCTTCCTGAAAACGCCGGACGAACATCTATTCTACGAGGCTTGGCGCGAGAGCCATGGCAAGTCGCCGGAGGAATATCAATCGGGCCACACGAATGTCTTCGACTATCCGATGTGCCAGGCGATCCTCAAGCGTAGTCTCGCGACGATCGTCCATAGCCGCTGGGCCGGCGATCAATTGGCGGGTATTCCGCACGTTTGCTTGTTGCCGCTCTGTTCGCGGGCCGGCACACAGCACGAGGATCAGCAGGCGCAACGCGGTCTGCGTGAACGCCTCGGCGTTCCGCCGGACATGTTCGTCGTGAGCACGATGGGCTTTCAGAATCGACTCAAGCGACTTCCCAGCGTGCTGGCCGCCATCCGGGGTCTGGTCGATCGCGGTTACGCCGTCCGCCTAGTCGTCGGTGGCGAGTCGCTCGATCCGGAATTGCGGATCGAGGAGCGTATCCAAGCGCTGAAGCTCGACGAACACGTCATTCGCACCGGCTATCTCAGCGACGCCGAGTTCGACGCGCTGATTCGCTTGAGCGATGTTGTTCTCAATCTACGCGGCCCCAGCATGGGCGAGTCCTCCGGGACGATGATCCGCGCCCTGGGCGAAGGCAAAGCGCTGATCGTGAGCAACTACCAGCAGTTCGCGGACTTTCCCGACGACGTCTGCTGGAAGGCCGACGTCGACGAAAACGAAGTGCCGCAGCTTGTCGCCTTGCTGGAACACTTGCTGCGAAATCCAGCCGCGAGGTCGCAACTTGGTCGCAACGCGCAACGCTGGGTCCGCCAATATGCCACCTACCCGGTCGCCGCACTGGGATACCGCCAGGTCATCAACGAAGTCCTGCACCGCAAATATTCATCAACCTCGACGCTCCCACACGCCAAGGCCGCCTAGCAACGCCGGATTGCGACACTGAATTCATCAAGCCATCGAAACCGGGCGAAACTCCCATGAACGCATACGTTACTTCCATCTGGCGCTGCCGCCATTTCTGGTTCTCGCTGGTCAGAATGGACTTGCGAACGCGCTACCGGCGATCGATGCTCGGCATCGGCTGGTCGCTGCTGAACCCGATCGCCATGACCACAGTGCTTTGTACCGTCTATTGCAACCTGTTCGGCATGAATCTTAAAGAACTCGGCCCGCAAATTCTCGGCGGGCTCGCGTTCTGGGGCTTCGTCAGCGCGTCGGCGTTGCAGGGGGCGCAAAGCCTTTACCAGGGCGAGGCCTACATCCGCCAATATCCCGCGCCGATGGCCATTTACCCGCTCAGAGTCGTACTTGGCGCAGGCTTTCACTTGCTGATCGCTTTGTCGGTCGTCATCGGGCTCACGTGGGCGCTGCGCGGTTTCGACAATCTCGCCATGCTGCCCACGGTTGTTCCCGTGCTGCTGCTGCTGCTGGTATTTGGCTGGTCGCTGGCCACGTTGACGGGGCTGGCGAACGTCTATTTTCCCGACACCTTTCACATCCTCGAAGTCGGGCTACAGATTCTCTTTTACGCCACGCCCATCATCATCCCAGAAGACCTGCTCCGGCAGCGCGGGCTCGGCTGGATGGCGGATTACAACCCGCTGGCTGCGTTGTTGGAAACGGTGCGCCGCCCGTTGATCTCCGGCGAAGCGCCGCCGATGTCGAGTTACCTGGTCGCCTGTGTCACGGTGCTGGTGATGTTCTCCGTCGCAACCTTCGCTTTGCATCGCCTGCAGCGCCGTGTGATTTTCCATATGTAGTCTGCCTGCGATAACCGCACTGGGACCGCGCCATGCCGATGATCTCGTACGCTCAGAATCGCGAAGACGTGCTGCTTGCCCGCATCTTCGGGCGGCGTCAGCACGGATTCTATATCGACGTCGGCGCGAACGACCCTAAGAACTGTTCCGTCACGAAGTACTTCTCGGAACTCGGCTGGCACGGCATCAACGTCGAGCCGAACGAGAAGTTTCCGCTATTGGCGCAAGATCGTCCGCGCGACGTCAATCTGAACGTCGCCGTGGCCGACCGCGACGGGGAGGAGACGTTCTACGAGTTTCCCAGTTCGCCGGCCTTATCCACGTTCGTGCGCCATGAGGCCGAAGATCATCGCGCTCGTTTCGGCTTCGAGTTCAACGTCCGCCGCGTGCCGATTCGGACGCTGAAAGGCATTTGCGAGGCCCACGGCGTCGGCCAGATCGATTTCATGTCGATCGACGTCGAAGGCTACGAGCGGCAGGTGCTCAACGGCGCCGACTGGCGACGTTTCCGTCCCAGGGTCGTTCTCATCGAGGCCACCCGGCCGCACCGCACCGAGACTACGCACTCTGAGTGGGAGCACCTGCTCCTCGACGCGGATTACCGCTTCGCCTATTTCGACGGACTCAACCGCTTTTACCTGCGCTCCGAAGACGCCGCACTTCAACATCATTTTGACGTTCCCCCGAATGTCTTCGACGACTACATTCTCTACGAACATATTGCCCAGGTCGAAGCCATCGGTGCGACATGCCAGCGAAGAATTGAGGAGCAGGTGGCCGTCATGCAATTGCAGCACGAAGCCATCCAGCGACTGACCGCCGAAGTCCTGCGCTTGCAGCCGTTGTCGCCCTTAGCCCCGGTAGCCGCGAGGCTCCGCGGCCTGGTGCGTCGTTATCCGCGGCTGGGGCACTGGGCGCGGCGTCTAAAATCCCACGAGTCCTCCCAGAAAGCAGCCTAGGCCCAAGCAACACTGATCGCCTTCCGCCTCACCTTGATTCGAATCCCAGCATGTCGCGCGTCCACTTAGATAACGTCTCCCTCACGTTTCACCTGCGGCAATGCGGGCGCGTGCCGTTCAAGGAATTCGTCGTGCGCCAGATGTTTCGGAAGTCGCGCAACCCGATCACCGAAGTGCGCGCGCTCCGCAACATTCAACTGGAAGCCCACGAAGGGGACCGCGTCGGCGTGATCGGCCACAACGGCGCCGGCAAAAGCACGCTGCTCAAAATGCTGGCCGGGATTTATCCTCCGACCTCCGGCACGAGAATCGTCGAAGGTCAGATCAGCTCGCTGTTCGAATTGACCCTCGGCTTCGAGATGGAAGCCAACGGTTGGGAAAACATCGCCTTTCGCAGCTACCTGCAAGGGGCCACGCCGAAAACGGTGCGCAGCAAGATTGAATCGATCGCCGAGTTCAGCGAGCTAGGCGAGTTCCTCGACATGCCCGTGCGATACTACTCCTCCGGCATGTTGCTCCGCCTGGCGTTTTCGATTTCCACGTCGATCGAGCCCGAAGTGCTGCTTGTGGACGAAGTGTTGAGCGCCGGCGATCTGGCATTTCAGGACAAAGCGCGCGCGCGGATGTACGGGATGATGGAAAAAGCCAAGGTGATCGTGATGGTCAGCCACGACCTGAAATCGATCAGCAACCTGTGCAACCACGTCATTTGGCTCGATCACGGCACGATCCGCATGGTCGGCCGCCCGGACGAAGTCATCCGCCACTACGCCGACCACATGCATAAGGCCGCGAAACTCGCGGCGTGACGTATTCCAGAGGATTCGCCCCCTCGACTCCGTGGTGAAAACTGAATTCGACCTGGGCAAGGACGCCCGACATTTGGCATCAGAAGTGCATTGGCACTTGACTCATGGAGGAGTCTATGACCGCTCAAACCCCCGCTTGCCCGACGGCCTGCCATCATGTGCGCGTGGCCGAAGGCGTTGAATTCGACATCGTCATTAACGCCCAGGCGGAAGATGCCGTTACGCAGCATTTTGCCGGCGGCCAAGTGTTCGAGAATAAGCCTCTCGAGTTGATGCTCTCGCTGATCAAGCCTGGTCAAACGGTGCTCGATTTGGGCGCTCACCTTGGCACATTTTCGCTCGCCGCCGCCGCGGCCGGCTGCCGCGTGATCGCGGTCGAAGCCTCGCCGGAGAACGTGTCACTTCTCCGCGCCAGCGTCAAGCGGAATCATTTCCGCAATATGCAGGTGGTGCATGCCGCGGTCAGTGATCGCCCCGGCGTCTTGAAATTCTTCTCGTACGGCCCCTATGGCCACGTCGCCACGGCCGAGAACGAGGCGAAGAGCGTCGAAGTTCGCGCGCTGACCGTCGACGACTTGCTCGCCGAATTGAACGTCAAGCGCGTCGATTTCATCAAGCTCGACGTGGAAGGCTCGGAAATCAAAGCCATCGACGGCATGCGCAAGCTCCTCGGCGGCAGCGAGCCCCCCGTTATGATCTACGAATCCAACGGCCACACGCTCAATTTCTACAACCGCCGTCCCAGCGAGCTGATGCGGGCGATGGAGCGGCTCGGCTTCGAGCACCACCTGATCGGCCCCAAGATCTTGCTGCGAGCGACCTCGTTCGACGTCCAGCCGAGCGTCTGCCTCGATTACCTTGCCACCCGGCGGACGCCTCCGCAACTGCCAGGCTGGTCGTTCCGCGGCCCGCACACCGAAGAAGAAGTCATCCGTGCTCTCTATGAGCAATCGAAGAGCCCGGCCGCCGAACACCGAGCCTATGTCGCCCGGGCGCTGGGCGACGCCCCGCAACGGATCGCCGACGACCCACGGATGCAGCACGTCCTGGCCAAGTTGCAACTCGACACGCACCCCCTGGTCTGCGGCGATGCGGGCCGCCTCCCCCGGCAGCTCAAGCTGCCGACCTGGAAACTCTGGTGGCATAAAGTCCGCAATCGGGCGGCGTAGTCCACTCCGGGGGTTCACCACGGAGAGCACGGAGTCACGGAGAATTGGGGGAGAAGGTGTTATGGCACTGTTTCCCTTTGTTATGGCACGGTCTCCCGACCGTGCCATCTTTGGCGCAATGGAGTGCCGATCTGGAGACCTTCGGTCGGGCCCGGTAGCACGGTCGGGAGACCGTGCTACAACACGTTCAGGTCGGTCGCTCTTCGACTGAAAACTGAACACTGAAAACTTCAAACTCCCCCTCAAACCGTTGACAAGGCCCTAACTCCTCGTTGCAATAGAAGTTGCGGGGATGTTGCGCGCCTGGGCCCGGTTTTCTGGCGGCGATTCCTCGCGAGGTAACGGAACGCTCCCGCGGGCAAGCGGGCGGCGCCAGCTATTCTGAGGAGATTCGCCATGTCTTGGGCTGTCTCCGCGCTGGGTGCGAGAAGAGGCACTCGTCCGCGGCGCGTTCGGCACGCATTCACCCTGATCGAAGTCCTGGTCGCGACGGGCCTGACGCTCCTGCTCATGAGCACGGTAGCCGGCATCTTCGTGCTCGTCAGCAACAACATCTCGGACGCGCGCGCCACGATCGAAATGAGCGAATCGCTGCGCGCCACGCAGTTCACGCTCCAGAATGACCTCGCCGGCCTAACGGCCCGCGGGGCGCCGCCGCTCGATCCGGCGAACGGTTTGGGGTACCTGGAGATTATTGAAGGCCCGGTCGGGCCTTGCGGACCGGCGGACACCGTTCCCGTTGTGTACGGAGCGCCTCCAGAGTTTTCGTCCGAGGTTGGAAAGCCGTTGCCGACGCAATCGGACATCGATGAGGCCAACAACAAGGGCTTGTTATTCGGTTCCGACACAACCGTTGGCGACAACGATGATATCCTGCAATTCACGACGCGGTCGGAGGACACGCCCTTCACCGGGCGTGGGCCAATCCTCAGGCCAGGTGGAAGAATTCAACTCGTTGAGACGCAGTCGAACGTCGCCGAAGTTTCTTGGTTCTTGCGCGGGCGCACGCTTTATCGGCGCGTGTTGCTGGTCGACCCAACCTACGACGCCAGCATCTTCACCAACAACGGCGTTTGGGGCGATGCGAATCACAGCTATTACGAGATGAGTGATGTTTCAGTCCGCCAGACTGGCGGCCAATATGATCCTCAAGCATTCCCCGATACGTCGCAACCAGTGGGCTATCCCCGGCTCGTCGCGAACAGTTTGGGAGATTTGACTAAGCGAGAGAATCGATATGGCCATCCGCCCTTGATCATGTCGCCAGCCGGATTGACAACGAATTGGCCGCACGATGCCAGGATGTGGGGCGCCCTGAGATTACCGACGCTTCGTGAGTGTTCCGATCCCAGGTGGCCGCTTCCTTTTTACGCGTGGCTGCCGGCGAATTCGACGAATTTTGATTCGTACGGCGTTCCCGGCGAATCGTCAGTGCATACATCGGCGGGTGTGGTACTTCCAAGAGGCGTGCCCGTCCATCGAAACAAGAACCTATTTGATCGTCAACCAGTCGTGCGTTTCCCGACCAATGACAACAGCCGTCCAAGATTGAAGTTCGACCCGTGGCTGGAACCTCGCCAGTGGGAAGGAATTGATCCTGCCACGGGTGGCCTTACCTCCGGCACCGGCGCACCGGGGCAGGCGCAGCCGCCATTGATTTACAATGGTTCGCGCTTTTCCGACGACGTGATTTTAACGAACGTCGTCAGCTTTGATGTCAAGGTCTGGGATCCGGGCGCGCCAATTTTTCAGCGGCCACGACGCATCGGTGTGCAGGACGGTACTCCACCGGATTCCACGACAATCGGGCCGGGTGATCCCGCCTTCGTGCAGTGTTTGCGAGATTACCTCAGCGGAGTAAACAACAGTGCGCCCATCTCAACGGGTGCATTTGTCGATTTAGGCTGGGCAATTGATCCAAACTGGACACTGTTCAACGCCAACGACAGCATTGAAGCGCATTTGCTGTTTCCACCTCACGAAGCGAATCCACCAGGTACGAAACCCAATCTTCCAGATCCTCAATTTCACCGCGCTGGCAACCCGTTGTCAGCATTGTGGGGCGTTCCATCCGATCAGTCCGTGGCAGACCCCGACCCCGACTTGCGTGCACGCGTCTACGACACTGGTTCGTCGCACTACGAGAAGGATGGAGTTGCACAAGGGCCGATTCTTGTTCAACCTCGTCACTGGCCAGCTCAATATTACGATTGGCGAGTGAATAGTTGGTTGAACCCGGTAAAGCCGGTTCAAGTGCCTTCAGGGGATGAGCGCGGACCTGACGCGGCGACCGACGGTCTCGACAATTCTAACGTCAATACTCAACTCGTCGCCGTTGGCGGCATCGACGACCCCTCGGAGCGTGAAGCTCCGCCCCCGTACGATGCCGAAGTGAAAGCTATTCAGATCAAGATTCGCGTTTTCGAACCGGACTCGCGGCAAGTTCGTGAAGTGACCGTGGTGCAGGAGATGATCTCGCAGTAGGTCTCCGTTGCACGTCGGCAAGAATTCGGCACACTAGCCCTTAGCGCCAGCGAGGGGGAGTAGACGTCGATCGATGGTCCGCGTGTACTCCCCCTCGCTTGCGCGTCGGGCTAGTGTGCATGTTTTGAAATAGTGGCGCTGGTTCGTGCAAATGGACACGTTTCGGGCGGTGTGATGAATCACGTGAAGGACTTCGCGAGCTCGTTGCGGCATATCAACTGGGCCTATGGCCTGCTGCTCGTCGTGGGCGTGGCGTTTTTCATCACCGCGTGTTGCTACTTCGTGCTGGCCTTGCGCGATGTGCGGTCGGTGGAGATGCATTCCTCGGCCGGACCTGCGCGTTCGGCGCTGATGGATTTCATCGACGCGCACGGCGTCAAACTCATGACCGGCGAAATCGCCCTCCTGGCGGTACTGACTGTGACGGCCATTGCGACGGATCGGAAGTAAACGGTCCATCGGTCAATCTCCTACTAACCCGACGCGCCAGCGAGGGGGAGCGGGCTTTGAATTGAGTACAGCGTGTACTCATGGACAACGTCGACTCCCCCTCGCTTGCGCGTCGGGCTAGTATTTCGGAGATTCGGCTAGTCGTGACCCCAAGTGTCCGCCCCCATCCTCTGAGTGGTGAGCGAAGAATAACCATTCTGTTCATGCGACTTCTGCCGATTGCGCCACCGGCGACTTACGCGCCGTACGTTAAACGCCTGTTGAGTAACGCGTACCCCGGCGGGGGCACAACTTCTACAATCGCTATGCGCGTCACGTCTTGATCGCCTTGAATATAATTTTCGGTCGACGCGCGAAGTTGAGCTAAAGTTGTTTATCGGCGGGAACGACAGCGCGGATTTCCGCGTCGGAGTTTCCAGGGCCGATGACGTAGCGGGATTGGAATGACCGCGTTCGCGGCAGTTCTTGTCCAATGCCAAACCCGTGCGTCAGGCAGGCGGCGAGATTTCGGAACAGATCTAAACGGGCTCAGACCTGACCCCAGGTCGGCCGGCCGCGAAGAACTTGTAGGGCTTATTACCGCTGAGAAGGGGAACATCATGTTGACTTGCCAGGACCTGGCCAATTGCATTGAGAACCTGCAACCGGACGCGTTGCCCCGGGACGTGGCGCGGCTCTGTCTGCTGCTCGCGAATCATGTCGGCAACTTGGACGACCTCGGCGACAGCGGCCGCCTCACGCAAGCCTGGCAGGAGATGGGCCTCCGTCTCCAAGCCGCGACGGATCAACATGCGGCCATGACCGAAGAGCTGGAAACCCTCGCCAGTTCCGATCCGGAGAAATTCTCCCCGGAACAAGTCTGGGTCTTGATCCGCGCGATCAAAGTCCAAAGCCAGGTGCTGCAGCTCTACGTCGGCCAACCGGCGATTGACGTGTAATTCGTTTGCGTCGATTCGATCACTCGTCTGTAGCCGAGGACTTTGACCTCGGGGAGAAGGCGTTGCCAAGCCGCGCGCCGTCGTTGCGCACGCGTCGTTCTCTCCGCTACCGAGGCACGACGCTTTAGCGCTTCGACGCCACGACTTCGCGGATGATCTCGTCGAGCGGCGTCGCCGGGAGTTGGCCAATCACGCCGCGCAGTTTGTCGAGGCACGGAACCCGTGCGCGGACGTCCTCAAAATCCGCCGGAAATGCTTCCGCGTAGCTTTGGAACGCGATGCCGGCCGCCGGGTTGGCGATTGCTCGCACGCGTTCCGCCAAATCCAGAATGCTGATCGGCTGGTCGCTGCCCAAGTTGAACACTTCGCCGACGGCGCGGGGTTCCCGCATTAAGGCCAAGACCATTTGCACGACGTCGCGCACGTGCGCGAAGCAACGGGTTTGCCGGCCGTCGTCGTGGACGATCAGCGGCCCGCCGGCGAGCGCGGCGTCGACGAGTCGCGGAAGCACCATGCCGTATTGTCCCGTCTGGCGCGGGCCGACGACGTTGAAAAACCGCGCCACGACGACCGGTAGGCCGTGTTGCCGAAAATAGGCGAGCGCCAGGAACTCGTCGATCGCCTTCGAGACGCCGTACGACCATCGAGCCCGGGTCGTGGGGCCGAACACCAGGTCGTCTTCCTCATTCCACTCCGGCTTGGGATTTTTACCGTAAACCTCGCTGGTACTGGCGAGGAAGAGTTTGACCTTCGCCCCGGCTTCCTGCCGCCGGCGCAGCTCCGCGAGCAAAATCTCCGTCAGATAGACGTTGGCCTCGATCGTATGAATCGGGCTGCTGGCGATGAGTTGCACGCCGACCGCCGCGGCCAGGTGATAAACCTCGTCGACATCGGCCACGAGGCGTCGAGTCAACTCGCGATCGGCGAGCGTCCCGCGATGGTAGGTGAAGGTTGGATTCCCCAAGAGCGGTGCGAGATTGCTGGCCGAGCCGGTCGATTCGTCATCCACGGCGGTGACGCGATCACCCCGAGCGACGAGCGCCTGGGCCAAGTGACTGCCAATAAACCCGGCGCCGCCGGTGATGAGGATTCTTTGCACGTGGTCGAACTAGAAATCGAGAAGATGGCGACTCAAGAAGACGAGGCTGCTAAGGGTAGCACCTCATCCAGCTTCCGACGATAGTCATCCCTGTCGAGCACTTCGATGCACACAATGTTTCCTTCCACAACATCGAGGATGAGATATCCCGTGCAACAAGAGAGCATGACGTTCCGGTGCGGCTCTTTCCAACCATTTGTCGGACGAAGCACAGTATAGATCGTCGCGCAAGAAGTACACCCGCACCTGCAACGGTCAACAATCTGTAGCTGCGGCACCTGCTCCGCGAGTTCGGGTTCTCCTTCCTCGACAAGCAGAGTTCGCAATTCCTCCGCCAACGCAGGAATTGCGCCTTTAAGAAATGGTTTAGTCATGACTACGCCAGCAACTCATGCAATACCGTCCCGCTCACATCCGTCAAACGCATGTCGCGGCTCATGTGGCGGTAGGTGAGGCGGAGATGATCGAGGCCCAGCAGGTGCAGGCACGTCGCGTGCAGGTCCGGCAATGAGACGCGGTTTTCGACGGCCGCGTAGCCGAATTCGTCCGTGGCGCCGTAGGTCATGCCGCCTTTCACGCCGCCGCCGGCCAGCCACATCGTGAAGCCGCGCGGGTTGTGGTCCCGGCCCACCGAGCCTTGGTTCGTCGGCATGCGACCGAACTCGCCGCCCCAGATGACGAGCGTCTCATCGAGTAGCCCGCGCTGTTTGAGATCCGTGAGCAGCCCGTAGATGGGCCGGTCGATCTCCGGGCAATGCAGGTCCATGTTCTCCTTGATGCCGAAGTGGGCGTCCCAGCTTTCTTGTTGATGCCCGCCGCCGGAGTAAAGCTGGATGAACCGCACGCCTTGCTCGACCATTCGCCGGGCCATCAGGCATTGCTTGCCGAAATACGAGCTGACCGGCTGGTCGATGCCGTAAAGCTGGTGCGTTTCCGCGGTCTCTTGCTCGATGTCGATCACTTCCGGCGCGGCCATTTGCATTCGATACGCCAACTCGTAGCTGGCGATCCGCGCCGCCAAATCCAATTCGCCGGGATGTTCAGCGAGATGTTCTTCATTGAGCTTCGCGAGCAGCTTCAATCGCGCAAGCTGTTGTTCCGGCGAGATGTTGCTCGGCGGTTTGAGATCGACGATCGGATCGCCCTGGCTCCGGAGCGGCGTGGCCTGGTACGCGGCTGGCAGGAAGCCGGACGACCAATTCTGCGCGCCGCCGATCGGACCGCCACGATGATCCCACATCACGACGAACGCCGGCAGGCGATCGGTCTCCGCGCCGAGCCCATACGTAACCCAGGAACCCATCGAGGGCCGCCCGGGAATCAGGAACCCGGTGTTCATCTGGAAGAGCGCCGGGGCATGGTTGTTCGATTCGCAGTACATCGAACGGATCACGCACAAATCGTCGGCGCACTTGGCGATCTCGGGAAACATGTTCGAGACGGTCAGGCCAGACTCGCCATACTTGGCGAACGTGTACGGCGTTTTGAACGCGGTCGGCTTGGTGTCACCGAAGAAGGCGTCCTCGGCCTTGAAGACCGGGATTGGCTGCCCGTGCCAGGTTTCGAGTTCCGGCTTGGGATCGAACGTATCGACCTGGCTCGGCCCGCCGTAAAGAAAAAGAAAGATCACGCTCTTCGCCTTCGGCGCATGATGCGGCGGCCGCGGCGCGAGGGGATTGAGCGCTGCGCGGTCATCGGCCGCGAGCTTGCCCTCTCGACCGAGCAAATATTGCAAGCCCAGCGAGGCAAAGCCGCCGCCGGTGGTTTGCAGGAATTTGCGCCGGTTCCAGATCGTGGGCCATTGGCCCCAGTTGCAGCGTTGGGAGTTGGATTGATTGTTTGACATGAAAATGCTGGAATTGCGTTGCGTTTGAGTAGTCGCTCGTCATGGTCGCCTTTCGCTCCGCGAAAGAGCGCCCTTTCGCGGAGCGAAAGGCGACTGTGGCGATTTGTTCTACGTGCGTGTTCGCATTGACGGCGATTGGGGCTGCGACGTTAGATTTGCTCGGATGTTTTCCACCAACTCGCGGATTGCCTCTCGATTGCTGAAGTAGACGAGAGTGACTTCTTGTAGTGCGGCGTCACCTGCTACGGGGCGTGAGATGAATTGCAGCATGTCAGCAGCATTGCTTTCCGTGCAGCCTTCATCTTCCCAGGAAGTCTTAGCATTGACGTCGCGGAAGATAAGATGCTCTTCACGATCTCGCCGCATCATTAAATGAAAGTGTTGTCCGCGGTGCATGAATCCATCTGCGTCGTCCACGACCACGCACTGCGGCCAAAGAGCCACTGAGCGCTCAACGGTTATGGACAAGGCGTCCAATTCCGCTGGAACGGCAAAGATCACGTCGGTTCCGCCGATTTCCATAGTTCGACCCTCCCACAAAATCGTTGACGCGTCACATCTACAGTGTAGTCGGTTGGAGAATAAAAAACGTACTCACCGCGTCCGCCACTTAATCCCTTGAGATCACTCACGTCGGCAAAAGCGAATACGTACGCCCGTTTCCACCGCGGTATGGCCAACTTGAATAGTCGTGGAAACTGCGGATTTTTCGTAGTAAAGTAAGCGCCAATCGGTCGCCCTCCCGGCGGCTGCCCGGCCAAGAAAGTCCAGGCGATCTGTGACGAGATAGCCTTGAAACCAGCCTCGTCGGTGTAATGAAACATAACCTGTTCGGCCACTTGCTACTCCACATACACAAACTCATTCGCATTGAGCAGCACATGGCAAAAGTCCGCCAGCGCTCGTTCCGCCGCGACGTTCGCGCGGTCGGCTTCGTAAACCGAGGCGTCGTCCTTTAGCCTAGCTACGTGCTGCTCGGTCTCGGCTTGAACGAATTCCACGGCCGCGGCCCGTTGCCCGTCTGTCACGGGGCGTTGGAAGGCGAGCCAGTAGGCGCGGTCGATTTGGGCTGGCAGTTCCGCGCCGGCCTCGCGGCGCAGCCGCTGGGCCATCAAGAGCGCCTGGTCGTTACCGAAGACGTTGTTCATCAGTTGCAGCGACTGCGTCGGCACCGTCGTCACTAAGCGACGGTCGCAGGTCGTGGTCGCGTTCGGGGCGTCAAAGCCTTCGAGCATGGGCACCAGCACCGAGCGTTTGACGAACACGTACACGCTGCGGCGCCATTGCTCGGGGCCTTCTTTTTCCACGACGGGCCATTTGCTCGTCGAGCCCGTGGCGATGACGCTCGGGTCGATCCGCGGATGGACGCCGGGGCCGAACATTTGCGTGTTGAGCGTGCCCGCAACGGAGAGAATCGTGTCGCGAATCACCTCGGCTTCGTTGCGCTTGAGCGGGAAGCGCCACAACCAAACGTTCTGCGGATCGTGCTTGGACTTTTCCACGTCCTGCACGGAGGCCTGGCGATACGTGCTCGAGAGCATGATCTGCCGATGCAGCGGCTTCATGCGCCAGCCGCCGGCGACGAACTCGCTAGCCAGCCAATCAAGTAACTCCGGATGCGTGGGGCGCTCGCCACGCACGCCATAGTCGCTGGGCGTGCGGACCAGCCCTTGGCCGAAGTGATAGTGCCAGATGCGGTTGGCCATCACCCGCGCGGTGAGTGGGTTCTCCGGCCGCGCAAGCCAATGCGCCAATGTTGCGCGTCGACCCGTCGAAGCGGCGTGTTCCGGCGATTCGGGGAATTGCACCGGCAGCGTTTCCAGCACGCTCAACACGCCTGGCTCGACGACGTCGCCTTTCATGTGCGGCTCGCCGCGCAACAACACGTGCGTCTCGCGCGGGTTGCGGCCGATATCCTGAACGCACATCACGTCGTCGACCATCTCCCGTTCCATGCTGTTGAACACGGCCAGCATGCGGTAATAGTCGCGCTGCGGGATGGCGTCGTACTTATGGTCGTGGCAGCGAGCGCAACCGACGGTCAGCCCCATGACGACGGCGCTCGTTGTCGAGACGACGTCGTCCAACTCGTCGAGGCGAATCTTTTCGTTCTTCTGGTTGTCGATCGTCGGCCCGTTTCGCAGGAACGCCGTAGCGATGAGCGCGTCTTGATTGCCCGGCGCGATTTCATCGCCGGCGATCTGTTCTTCGATGAACCGATCGTAGGGCTTGTCTTCGTTGAAGGAGCGAATCACGTAGTCGCGATACTTGTACGCCTGCGGCCGGTCCATATCGAACTCGAAGCCGTCCGAGTCGGCGTACCGCGCGACATCCAGCCAGTGCCGACCCCAACGTTCGCCGTAGTGCTCGCTCGCCAGGAGTCGATCGATCAGTTTTTCGTAGGCGTCCGGCGATTCATCCGCTAGGAATGATTGCACTTCCTCCGGCGTCGGCGGCAGGCCGATCAAGTCGAACGTGGCGCGGCGAACGAGGGCTAACTTCGTCGCTTCCGGCGACGGGCTTAGTTCGGCTTGGTCCAAACCGGCCAAGACGAAGGCGTCGATCGCATTGCGCACCCAGTCGGGGTTGGAAACGCTGGGCGGCTCGTGACGCACGACGGGCAGATAGGACCAATGAGCGCGATCTTCATCGCGGATTTTTTTTTCCGCCGAGGCGAGCGACGCCGGCAGGCTGTCGATCCATTTGGCGAGCGTGGCGATTTCGGTCGCATTCAATTGTCCTTCGGGCGGCATGTGCGGGTCGCCGTCCAGCTGGACGAAGCGATGCACCATACTCTCGGCGGCGCGGCCCGGAGCGACGGCCGGCCCGGAGACGCCTCCTTTCAACGCGCCGGCCAGGCTGGAGAGGTCCAACTCGTGTTCCGGGGCGTCGGCGTTGTGGCAATCCGCGCAGTGCCGTTCCAGAATTGGGGCGATGTCGCCGGTGAACGCCTGTTCCAGCGCGGCGCGATCGATCTCGTCGGCTGCCCAGGCCATTACTGGCGCGCACCCAGCGCCGAGTAACACCCAACAGAACACTGCGCCAGTCTGCAGTTTTCGCATCACGCGTTCATCCATCGTGAGGATCAAAACACGCGGCTGAGCGGATCTCGACGCCACGCCCTTCGATTATGTCCGTCAGCCGGCGTTAAGTCGAGTTCGTGGGGGAACCTTGGAATTGACACCGATTTCGCCAAGCCCAGGGAAGGCCACCGATGTCGTTGGTGATAGAGAAGTCTCCGAGGCCTTCCCTGGGCTTATTGCTTAACGGCCGCGGCCCGCCGAACAACCCTCCAGAGGGGGCATTGCATTGACTTTCGTTGATATCACGGTTACCGTCAGGGCTACCTGGAGGAGATTTCGCCCGTCGGCGTCCCTTGGCTGAGTTTGCGGAACAGCTGCCGAGAGACGAACGATTGTCGCCGGGCGACAACTTCTCCCACCCGCCTGAACGCCTACCTGACTGTTCCGTCGTTTTTTCGCGCCCGCCCTGACCGTTTTTCGATCGGAGTGCCTGATGAGCCTCGCGCGCCCTTTCTGCTGCGCTATCGTCGGCTTATCGCTCGTGTGCGGGGCGGCGTTCGGCGATCCGCCGACGCTGACGCACACGATGCCGCTGGCGGTCCAGCCGGGCGTCACGACCGATGTCACGCTCCACGGCGGCGCACTCGCCGGCAGCACTGGGGTTTGGACGAGCTTCGCGGCTACGCAGACGCTAACGCCCGACGTCGCGGAGAATGGCACGCAACCTGCGCAAGTTTCGTACCGCTTGGACGTCCCGCCGGAAACGCCGGTCGGAATCGCGGGCCTACGAATCGGGACCACCGAGGGGATTTCCAACCTGCGGCTGATCATGGTCGATGATTTGCCGAGCGTCGCCGAGAACAATCAGAACAATACCTTTGACGTCGCGCAAACGCTCTCGTTCCCCATCGCCGTGGATGGCAAGATCGACGCGGAACAATCGGACTACTATCGCATCCATGCGACAGCTGGCGCCCGGATCACCGTCGAAGCCGTGGCGCGACGGCTTGGCTTCGCGCTCGATCCAGTCGTTCGACTTTTAGATGCCGCGGGACGCGAATTGGTTTACGCCGACGACGACCCCAGCCTGGGTCCAGATTGTCGGTTCGCGTTCGATGTGCCGGCCGAAGGGGATTACACGCTGGAGATTCGCGACATTCGCTACCAAGGGGGCGACGCGCATCGCTACCGCTTGCGGATTGGTAATTTCCCGCTGGTGTCGACCACGTTTCCGCTCGCCGCTCGCAAAGGTCGTGAATCGCAACTCGAAGCAGCCGGGAATTCCATCGCCGGGATGGGCCCAATGACCTTGGCGCTCGCGGCCGATTGTTCCAACTCCGCCGTGCCGATGGGCGTGAAGCTTCCGGACGGCGCCGGTTCGACGGCTGTCATGGTGGCGTCGAGCGATTGGGATGAGTTCGTCGAGACCGAGCCGAACGATGCGCTCGACGCTTCGAACGCGGTGGCATTGCCCGGCGCGATCAACGGCCGCATGAATTCCGCGCGCGATCGCGACCGGTTCATGTTTCATGCCGCCGCCGGAACGCGCTACACCTTAAGGCTCCAAACGCGGAGTCTCGGCTCGCCCGCCGATTTATCGGTGCGGATTCTGAACGCCGACGGCGGGACGATCGCGGAACTGGAAAACTCCGGTGGCGGCGATCGGGAATTGGAATTTCAGTCGCCGGCGGATGGCGACTATCGCATCGTCGTTGACGAGCTCTATCGTCGCGCTGGGCCGGAGTTTACGTACCGCGTGGAAGTCATTCCGTTCGAGCCCGGCTTCACGCTGACGGCCGAAGCCGATAAATGGGATGTCCCGCGCGGCGGAGTGCTGGTCACGAAGGTCACGTCCGCGCGCAAGGAATACAACGGTCCGATCACGCTAGCGCTTGAAGGTCTCGGGGATGGCGTGCAGCTTGCCGGTAACGTGATCGCTGAGGGTCAGAACGAAACAAATTTGCAAATCACACTGCCCCCGTCCATCGAACCGGGCCGGTTTACGCCGGCGCAGATCGTGGGCCGCGCGGAACTGGGCGGTAAGGCGCTGGCCGTCGTCGCGCAGACGCGGCCGCTGCTGACCGCCGCCTTTAATGGACTGGCCTATCCGCCCGCGGCGCTCAACGGCGTGCTGGGCTTGGGCGTCGGGCCGGTGTTTCCCGACTTTTTCAAACTCGCGCTCGACCGCGAAAGCATCGCCTTCCCGCGCTTGGTCGGCGCGAGCACGTTCACGATCAAGAGCGAGCGGCTGAACGGATTCGAGGATGGCATCGCGTTATCGTTGGAAGGGCTGCCGCCGGGCGTGACCGCCGATATCAAGCCGCTGGAAAAGGGACAGAGCGAGGTTGCCGTCGTGCTCACCGGACCCGCGCTGCTGAGTGATACGCCCTATCCGCTGCAACTCGTGGGTCAGGCCACGTTCCGCAATCAGCCGCAGAGAATTGTGCTGGCCGACGTGCCGTTCCAGGTGGTCGATCCGTTGCAAGCCCGTGGAGAACAGGCCGCGCCGTTGACGGCTGGCGCATCGTCTCCCTTGAAGGTGCAGATCACGCGCTTTGGCGACGCCGCGCCGGTGCGCGTTTCGCTCACCAACTTGCCGCCAGGCGTGACATCTTCGGGTGAGGTAACCGTTGCCGCTGATCAGCAAGAAATCGAGTTGCCGTTAACGGCCACGGACGAGGCTGCGGCCGGCGCCTTCGACGGCGTAGCGCTGATCGCCGCCAGTGAAGTCAAAGGCCAGGCGGTTGTCACACGTACGCCAATCACGATCACCGTAGCTGCGAAAACAGAATAGTTCGTCCGCTTCGTCCTGCTCGAATGTTTTCGGGCCTGTCCGCCAGAATCGAAGGATGCCCACATGCGACGATGCACGCGTTCCGTCCTGAAGGTCACTGCGATTGCCTGCTGCGGCGCCATGCTGTCGCTGGCGCTCGTGGCGACGACGCATGCCGACGAAACGGCGGCGACGCTGGACGACGTGGCGCGGATTGAGGTTTTTCCGCCACAAATTAAGCTGGAATCCGCGCGGCGTGCGATGCATCTCGTGGTCACCGGCGTGAACGCCGCGGGACAAACGCGCGATCTCACGGACGTCGCCACGTTCGAATCCACGAACCCCGCGATTGCGACGATTGATCAGGGCATCGTCCGTCCGGTTGCGGATGGCGTCGCGGATATCCGAGTTACCGTCAATGGCCAAGAAACACTGGTTCCCGTCGAGGTGCTGGGGCAGGCCGCCCGGGAGCCAGTTTCTTTTCAATACGGCGCCTTAGTCGCGCTCTCCAAGCAAGGCTGCAACTCCGGCGCTTGCCATGGATCTCCCAGCGGCAAGGGGGGCTTTCGGCTGTCCCTGCGAGCCTACGACGCGGCGCTCGATATCTACACATTGACGCAGGAAGATCATCAGCGTCGCGTGAATCTGCTGGAACCGTCGAATAGCCTCGTCCTGCAAAAACCGACGATGGCCGTCACGCATGGCGGCGGGCAAAAGCTTCAGCCAAGCGATCCGGCCTATGCGTTGCTGCATGATTGGATTGCCGAAGGCGGACGCGTCGATACTCCAGAACGCCCGCGCTGCGTGCGAATCGAAGTCTATCCGCCCGCCCGCACGCTGCACTATCCGGCGACGACGCAACAAATCATCGCGCTGGCCCATTTTTCGGATGGCTCGGTCCGCGATATCACCGACGTGGCCGTGTATTCCAGCTCCGACGAAGCGGTGGCTTCGGCCGACGTCCGCGGCCAGGTGCAAGCCAAGGATCGCGGCGAAGCGGCGATTCTCGTTCGCTATTTGGAGCACATGGAAACGTCGCGGATGACGTTCCTGCGGGACGTGGAAGGCTTCGCCTGGAACGATCCCAAGGAAAACAACTTTGTCGACCAGCATGTGTTCGACAAGCTGCGCCTGATGCAGATTCTGCCGTCCGATCTTTGCACCGACGACGAGTTCATCCGCCGCGCCCATCTGGACGTGGTCGGCGAATTGCCCACGCCGGAGGAAACCCGCGCGTTCTTGTCCGATCCCAATCCTTGGAAGCGCAGCCACTTGATCGACGCGCTCCTGGAGCGTCCAGAATACTCGCAGTTCTGGGCACTGAAATGGGGAGACCTGCTCAAGCTCGGCAACAAGCGAGTTTCCCAGGCGGGCGTACACAAGTTCCATCATTGGCTCGTGAGCGCCGTCGCGCGGAACATGCCGTACGATGAATTCGCCCGCGAGTTGCTGACTGCGTCCGGCAGCACATTCGCCAACCCTGCTGCGAATTACTATCGCACGGCGACGGACACCAACGAATGCACTGAAACCACTTCGCAAGTTTTCTTGGGCGTGCGTATCCAATGCGCCAAGTGCCACAACCATCCGTTCGAGCGGTGGACGCAGGACAACTACTACGGCATCGGCGCGTTCTTTCATCGCGTCGCGCGCAAGTCCGGTTCCGTGCCGGACGAGTTGGTGGTCTTCGCTTCGCGCAGCGGTGAGATCGTGCAGCCGCGGACCGGCAAGCAGATGCCGCCGTGGTTGCCGCTCGTCGGCGACGCGCAAGTGCCGGACGACGAGGATCGCCGCCAGGCGTTCGCCGAATGGTTGACGCGCCCAGAGAATCCGTTCTTTGCCCGCGTGGCGGTGAATCGCATCTGGGGACACCTGATGGGGCGCGGCATCGTGGAGCCGGTCGACGATTTCCGCGACTCGAATCCGCCGGCCAACGCACCGCTGCTGGATGCGCTGGCCGAGGATTTCGCCGCCCACGGTTTCGACTGGAAGCACACGCTGCGGACGATTCTCAACAGCCGCACGTACCAACTCAGCTCGCGGACGAACTCTTTCAACGCGCAAGACGTGAAGTACTCGTCCCACACCGCGACGCGCCTGCAAACCGCGGAGCAATTGCTCGACGCCATCTGCCAGGTAACCGGCGTACCGGAAAAATACCCTGGGTTGCCCGCTGGCATCCGCGCTACGCAATTGCCCAGCCCGGACGTCGATCATCCGTTCCTGAAAACCTTTGGCCAGCCCGCCCGAGAGACCGCCTGCCAATGCGAGCGCGGCGCCGATTCGAATCTCTCGCAGGCATTGCAACTCATTAACGGCCCGTTGGTCCACGCGAAGTTGAAGGACGAGCACAATCGTTTCCGGACCCTCGTGGCCGCTGGCAAGAGCGATCGCGCCATCGTCACCGAGTTGTATCTGTCCGCGTTCAGTCGTCCGCCCAGCGAACAGGAATTGGCCGTCGCCGACCGGCACATCGCCGCCAGTGGAGATCGCCTTGCCGCTCTGGAAGATCTTTGTTGGGCGGTGATCAACGCGAATGAGTTTTTATTTCAGCACTAGGAAGTAGGTGGAGTAGGTAGTAGGTGGAGTAGTTTTCACTCGGCCTTCTACCAACTACTTTACCTACCAACTACTTCACCTACTCCCCCCACTGCCATTCCGATTCCATGCGCCACTTCCTTTGCTTGATTCCCGTTGCGGCGCTCTGGGTTTCGCCGTCCTTCGCGGCCGACGTCTCGTTTAAGAATGAGATTGCGCCGATTCTGGCCGCGCGGTGCGCCGGCTGTCACGGCGGGGCCGAGGCGAAGGCGGGATATCGAGTGAACTCCTTCACCGCGATGCTCTCGCCCGGCGAGACGGAATCCGATCCTTTGACAGCTGGCGATCCCGACGCGAGCTACTTACTGGAATTGATCGAAAGCGATGACGCAGACGCGCGCATGCCGAAGGAAGCCGAGGCGCTGCCGGCCGAGCAGCGGGCGCTGATTCGGCGCTGGATCGAGGAAGGGGCGAAGTTCGATGGGCCCGACGCCAAGGCCGCGCTGCAATCGTATCTACCCCAAGTGACGCACGCCGCGCCACCGGAAGCGTATCGCTTTGCCTTGCCGATTACCGCCGTGGCCATCTCTCCCAATGGTCAGGAAGTCGCAGCCAGCGGCTACCATGAAATCACGATCTGGAACGCGGCGGACGGCAAACTGTTACGACGGATCCCGAATGTCGCCGAGCGCACGCTGGGCCTGGCCTATTCCGCCGACGGTGCGATGTTGGCCGCTGCCGGCGGCGCGCCGGGCGTTTCCGGAGAGCTGCGTGTCTACAATCCGGCAGATGGCGCGCTGGTGCGCGAAGTCGGCCGTTTCGCGGACACCGCCTTCGCCGTGACGTTCAATCCGGACGGCACGAAACTCGCCGTGTCCGGCGCGGATCGCGCGATCCGTGTGTATCAAGTCGCCGATTGGAGCGAAGCGACGACCATCGAGGACCACGCCGATTGGGTGACGGCGATTGCCTTTAGCCCCGACGGAGCGCGGATCGCCTCGGGCAGTCGAGATAAGACCTCGAAGTTGTTCGACGTCGCGACCGGCGATGCGCTGGCGACGTACCCGAACTACGGCGACGCGGTTTACGGCGTGGCATTCAGCGCCGACGGCGCTCAGGTGATTGCCGGCGGGCGCGCCGGAAGGATGGATTTCTGGAACGCCGCGGACGGCGTGCGCGCCGCCGAGGTTGCTGTCGGAGGGGAGATTCAACGCATCCTGGCTGCCGGCGGTCAGATTTTCACCGTGGCCTCCGACTCGCACGCGCGGCAGTTCAAGGCCGACGATCGCGCCGCGGTGCGGACCTATGCGGGCCACAGCGACCGGCTGCAATCGGCGGCGTTTGACCCGGCCGCGAATCGGCTCGTGACGGGATCGATCAACGGCGAAGTGCGCGTTTGGAACACGGCCGACGGCACGCAAGTGACATCGTTCATCGCCGCGCCGGGTTTCGTCACAGAGACCGCTCAAGTGCAGGCTGCGGCAAAATAAACGCCGTGCGGTTGACCTGAACCGTTCGTACGCTAAGATTCTCGCGGTCGAACTCATCGGCCCCGGACGAGATGCGCCGTACCCGGTGATGCGAAGACGACGCTCCCCAAGCTTCCTTGCTTTAGGAGTGTCGTGGTATGGCCTGGATTCTCTTGATCATCGCCGGATTGTTGGAGGCTGGTTGGGCGGTCGGTCTCAAGTTCACCGACGGCTTCACCCGGCCGATCCCCAGTCTGCTCACGATCGCGGGCATTGCCACAAGCATGGTCCTGCTGTCGCTCGCGACGCGCGAGATTCCGATCGGCACGGCCTACGTCGCCTGGGTCGGCATCGGCGCGCTCGGCGCGTCGATCCTCGGGATGTTCCTGTTCGACGAGCCGCGCCACGCGCTGCGGTTTCTCTTCCTCGGCCTGCTGGTCGTCGCCGTGGTTGGTCTGAAAGTGACCAGCAGGTAGTCACAGCGCAGGATCGCTATTTCCTGCGCCAGAGCGCGAGCGCCACGAAGCCTAAACCAGCTAAGACAAGCGAGGTTGGTTCCGGCACAGGCTGGCCGATTTGCCCGCGAATCGCGCCGCCGGTGAAGGAGTTGTTGTGCAGGTTGACGTAGAACCCGGTCGGGTTGGCCAACAGGTTCGCCAGGTCAGCATCAACTTTTCCGCTGCCAGTCAGCTGTGCATCGAAATCGATCTTCACCGAGCCATTTGTGCCAGCCGGAGATTCGTGGATGTGGGCTCCGATCAGCGGGAACTCGATGTTTTCGGCAGTGATGTTCCAATCGATCGACAGCGCTTCGGAATCGACCCACAGTTGCGCGAAACCGGTGCCGTCGAGATCGCCTTTGTCCGGATTGCCGCTGGAGTCGACTTCCTGATGGCCGTCGAGCAGCACCTCATATTTCACAATGGCGGCCTGGCCGTGGGTCGACCAAGTCAACAACGCTACGACGGCGCACGCCAGCGACATCATGCGTTTCATGGGGCAACTCCTGGTGAATAGAGGGGGCAGTTCGCCAAACCAGTGGCGGGAGCGCCTTTCAAGGCGCAGCGCTATCGCCAAAATTACGGTTGCCAGCCACGGCCGGATTCGAGATTCGGCCGTTCCTTCAGAAATTCTACGAGCAGCGCCCGCAGTGCCCGCGGAGGAGAACTTCCGTCACGTCGCTGATCCCTGAACGCTTGGTGCCGGGCGACGGAGAAATATTCACCTGCACGTCCGGGAGGCAGGAGACCTCGCCGCAATCGACGCACACGAAATGCGGGTGCTCGTTGTCGTGATCGTGGCCGGGTCGGCGCATCTCGAAGCGCCAGACATGGTCGCCCAGTTCGGTGCGCGAAACCAACCCGGCTTCGGTCAAATCGATCAGGTTGCGATAGGCGGTGGCCCGATCGAAGCCCATCGGTTCCAGGATCTCCGCGATCTCGGCGTGGCTTCTCGGTGCTCGCGCCTGACTGAGATGCTCCAGCACGGCAATTCGGGCGGCGGTGCTGCGCAGCCCGGCTCCGCGCAACGCTTGGCGATATTCGTCAACGCCCGCGACCGCCCTAGGCTTCATTTTCCCCATAATTCGAGAATACCACACGTCTGACGACCGGTATACGGTCGACCGACGCGTCAAACTCGCTAGCTGAGCG
>JAWXBP010000071.1 GCA_034440135.1 Planctomycetia bacterium | reverse complement strand
GACGGACGCTTCGCTCTGACGCAAAATCCCGCATCGCGGACGGCTTTTCGTTGCTTTGCAAGATAAGCTTCACGTAGTTTTAGGCGGCGATCACCTTAGTGACGGGCAGCACGTGCGGGCGGCAGTCGTCCGATGTCGGGCGAAGCCGGCGCTTGATCCCTCGGCGGCTTTGGGGAATCAGCACGCATGAAGAATCCAACTGCCCTCGAAAACGCGACGTGGTTCCTGACCCGCTTCGGCGAGGACGGTCGTTCGCAAGGCGAAGTACCCGTCCATTGCACTCCCTTTCGCGTGGGCCGCAACGTCGGCCTGGAGTTACAACTGCCGGTCAGCTCAATTTCCAAGGAGCATGCCGAGCTATCGGTGATTGAAGACGCCTTGATGGTCCGTGACCTCGGCAGCACCAACGGCACGCTGGTCAACGGTCGCCGCATCAACGGCACGATTCGCCTGATGCGCGACGACCTGCTGCAGTTCGCCAGCTCGGTGTTTCGCGTCGGCCAAAATCATCGTGTCATGGCCGAAAATCCGAACGGCCGCACCGTAGCGCAATTGCCCGCCGCCTGGGCGATGGAACTGTTGCTATTTGACCGCCTATTGAATGAGCGCGCCGTAACGAGCGTGGCCCAACCGATCATCGACCTGCGCAGCCATCGCACCCACGGTTACGAGTTGCTCGGCCGCGGTCAGGTGGAAGGCCTGGAAAGTCCGAAGGACATGTTCGGCGTCGCGACCAAGGTCGACATGCTGGTCGAGCTCAGCACGCTGCTCCGCAACGAAGCGGGCCGCAGCTTCGCGGTGATGCCGCTCGATCACTGGTACTTCGTCAATACGCACCCCGTGGAAGTCGTCACGCCCGAACTCGTTGAATCGATCAAGGAACTGGCAGGCATCGTCTGCGGGCGTCCCGTGGTGATCGAAATCCACGAAGGCGCCGTGACGAATCTGCATTCCATCCGCGAACTTCGCGCGGTGCTCAAAGACTACGGGATGCGGCTCGCGTACGACGACTTCGGCGCCGGCCAGGCTCGACTCCTAGAGCTCGCCGAAGCCTCGCCGGACTACGTCAAGTTCGATATGCAGCTCATCCGCGGCATCGACCAAAGCTGCGGCAAGCGCGCTCAGATGCTCGGTGCGCTCGTGAACATGGTCCACGAATTGGGCATCCTGGCGCTCGCGGAAGGCGTCGAAACCGACGGCGAGGCCAAGATTTGCGCCCAACTCGGCTTCGACTACGGCCAAGGCTATTACTACGGCCGCCCCGCCCCGCTCCCCGTCACGGCGCCTTCGGCGAACGACACGTCGCTGCTCCTCGCCACTCGCGCGTAGTAGAATCCGTCACACCTCGATCTTCGGGGCCACGAAAGAGGTCGGCGCCTGGGGCAAGGGCACTGGTGTCGTGGTCGCCACGGTCCAGCATGCTGGGGCAGCATTGGCCGTGTCAACGATTCGACACGATGCCCCAGCTACTTCGACTCGGCTACCGAACGTGATGGCCCCAGCCCCAGGCACCCGCCTCTAGTCATTCACACGAATAGCGACGTGCGACGGAGCATTAGTGCCATGATGCTTTAAGGCGCCCATTCGAAGTTGGTTTCCGTCGGCGCTTCGTCGTCGATGGTCAGCAATTCCTTGAGTTCGGTCGCGGTCACCGTGTCGGGCAGTACGCTGATATGACCGTCGACGAAGGAAACGACGCTACAGCTAGGATGGTTACAGTTGCCGCCCGGCAAACTTCCCGCGCGCGGGCCGTGAGTGCCGTTGATGCAATCGGCCAGCGTTACATCGCGCGGTTCCATCCAATGGATGCCGCTGTTGTGCGTCTCAATGAGTAATAGCGTACGCTCCGCGCCGTCGAGTTGCCTTACCGTTTCGTACCCAATGGACTTTTTCTCTGGCCAAACGGTGTGATCTCCCACGACGGCGACGTAGCTGGTGTGAAAGTCATCCGTGCCACGCACGTCGGAGGGGCAATAAAAGATACCCATATGCTCGCTGAGCAATTGGCTGTTATTGGGCCCGTTCCAAGGTTCGTCGAAGCGGTAGCGCTTGTAGAGATCGTTGCGATCCAACTGCGGCAGGATGTACACCCGCCAGCTGTGCATCGGTTTGCCGTGCTTGTCAAAAGTAACCGCCGGCGGGAACGCGCCGTGTGCGGATTCGTAGTTTTGTAAGGCCAGGGTGATGTTCTTGAGATTGTTGAGGCATTGCGCACGACGGCCCGGCCCGCGATCAACGTCCAATGCGGGCAGAAATAGAAACAGCAAGAAAACCCAAGCGATGGAAGCAGCGAAGAGCCAGCTCGACCGCCAAACAAGTGCGGCAAGTGCCAGCGTGCCCAAGGAAAACACTCCGGCCGCAAGCGTTCCGTCCCAGTAATGGAACATCGCCGCGCCAATGCTGGCCCATGCGGTGAGAGCGAAGAGATGCCAGAGCCGAAAGCGCGGGCCCGCGAAGGGCGCTGCGGCGCCGGGCGTGTCGTGAGAGTGCGACATTGGCGAATGCGGTTCCTGCTCGCTGCCCCGTGGTTTTGAGCTTAGCATGGATCGATGACGGCGTCACGCGATCTGTCGAAATTTCCTGTAATCTTTCCCGCCCCCAGGCGACTCATAAGTAGAGCAAGGAGTCGCCATTGCGATCGGGTTCGGCGGACGACATTGATGCGGTGCTACGAGAACATGGCCAGGCGGTCTGGCGGTTGGTCGTGCGCTTGGTCGGGAACGACGGGCCCGATGCCGCGGACTGTTTTCAGCAGGCCTTCGTGGAATTCGCCTCGCTGCATCGCGGCGGCGGGATTCGCCAGTCCGGCGCATTGCTGAAACGGATCGCCGCGGCCCGCTCGATCGACGCCGTGCGCCGACGGATGCGCGAACGGCGACGCGCCGGAGAGCTCGACGTCGGACTGATTTCCACCGGTCGAGAGTTCGAACCGGATGCGCAGGCCGAAGCCAGCGAGTTCCTGGAACTACTCCGCGAGGCGCTCGCCGAGTTGCCGGAACCGCAGTCCGCAGCGTTTGTGTTGACGCAAATTGAAGAACTATCCGGCGGCGAAGCGGCGGCCGCGATCGACGTGACCGTGAATCATCTCGGCGTGTTGCTGCACCGCGCTCGCACGGCGTTGCAAGCGCGCTTCGAAGCCTACAAACCCACGCGGGAGTTCAAGCCATGAGCATCAATCAAGAAAGTCACGATGGCGACCGGTTGGCACGGGCGACCTTGTCGATGCAGGCCATCGATGCCGGCGATCTGCCTGTGGGGTTAAGCGTACGAACTCGCGCCGCAGTGACGCGTGCCGCGCAGCGCCGCCGCCGCGCTGTCGGCATGCGATTGGTTGCGGCCGCCGTGGTCGGCGCTTTGGGGCTCGCGGCGTTTTTCACGCAGTCGCATTCGTCCGTGGCCTTCGCGGAGCTGGCGGCGCGCGTAAATGCCACGCGCACTTTGAAGGCCGTGGTCGTCGATCCGCGCGAAGGGGGCACGTTGCTGGTTTCCGGTACGCGCACGCGCTTCGAGGGGAACGGCGCCGCGGTGATCGCGGATGCATCGCAGCGGCAGGAAGTGATGTTGGATTCCCGTACGTTGTCGGCCTATCGCATCCCGCAACGGGGCCTGAGCCAGGCGCTCGACTTCTACGGCATCTTTCGCGATCTGGCGGATGCGGCCTCCACGCCCATCCCGGGTTATACCGACAAACTGGGACGGCTCTGCCCTGGTGCGCAAGGCCGAGCGGACGTGAAGATCGCCGGCAACGCCACGTGGAGCGTCGACGCCAAGGTCTGGAGCGATCCCGTGACGAAGCTGCCCACGCGGATGGAGATTCGCCCGTTGCAGGAAAGCACGGCGATCGTGCTGGAAGAGATCGAGTTCGACGTGCCGCTCGACGAGGCGCTGTTCGATCTGACGATTCCGCCCGGCTACCAGGTCGTCGGTCTTTCGGCCGATCAATTGAAGGCGGCGCCAGGGGCCGAGGAAGCGGCGAAGTTGACGATCACGGCTGGCGTCGGCATCGGCGACATCAAATTTGGCATGTCCCGCCAGCAGATCGTGGCGATCCTGGGCGAACCGGAATTCACGCTGCACGAGGTCTATCTCAACTACGCGTCGAAGGGCCTGCAACTCGTGCTCGTGGGTCGCGAACCGAACAAGCTTGGCATGATCATCGCGAACCCGTACGACGCGGCGTCGCTCACCCGCCACGAATTTCCCGGCCAGACCGACAAGGGGATTCAGATCGGCTCCAGCGAACAAGAAGTGACCGACGCTTATGGCCAGCCCGACCCACGGCGGCCGAACATTCCGGCACACCTTCATTATGCAGCGTACGAGAACCTTGGCTTGAGCATCGGTTTTCTCGATGGCAAAGTCAGCCAGATCACGGCGAGCCGGACGGATTGAAATGACTCGCTTCGACAGGCAATTTGCTGGTAACGGCGAAAAGGCTTGCCGACAGGCCGGCGTTTCGACAGCGTCGCTCTATGCTTGGCGTCGGCGTTTGTAAGCGCCGGATGTGGCCACGCGACAGTCGTCGCATGCCGTCGCACTGTCGTCGGGCGGCTGGGCAAGATTGGGCGGCTCGTGTGGCATAGGCCCATGAACGCAAACCTCGCGTTTCGTGAGTTTGGCATTGCCCTGTTTTTTGCCAGCGTCGGCTTACTGGCGGGGCCCACGTTTTTTGCGACGGCATTTAGCACCATCGGTCTACTCTGCTCACTGATCGGCGCTTGTGTGACGATCGTGCCATTGCTCGTCGTCGGCATCGCGGCCCGCAAGTATGGCCAGATGAACTTCATCGATTTGTCTGGAATGCTCGCCGGCAGTATAACCGATCCTCCAGCGCTGGCATTCGCCAATAATATCTGCCAGTGCGAATCCCCTGCCGTGGCCTATGCGGCCGTGTACCCCTGGACCATGCTGTTGCGCATCGTCGCCGCGCAGGCGCTGACGGTCCTGTTGTGCGGCTGAGCCAACGAGCGCGGCAATCCTACCCTCCTGCGGAACACGTCAATGCCCGACAATCATTCCGCCAAACGGACACGCACTACGAGAGGAGCGGGGCTAGGCCGCACGTCGACTTTGAAGACGAAAGCAACGTTCGCGGCGCTGAGCAACACGGTTCCCTAAAGAGTATCGAGATGCTTGGTACTCTGATGGGCGACGAAGTCACAAAGCTGAATGATTGTCTCCCAATCGTTCGAAAGGATGTCTTGCGCGTGTGCGAGGCTGTTACGTAAGCTCTCCAACCTCCTGGTCGTTTCTTCGGCCTGCCGACGGGAACTAAATATGGTGGCGTTTCGAATACCTTCGTGGCAGGCAATGATCTTGCCCTTGTCGGCGAATTGCAGGCAATCAAACAATTGTGGAGACTGATTCCTGCGTCGGCGTTCGTCCAAAATCGCTTGTGCCTTTTCCAGTCTTCCAGGCGAGACGTGATCCTTCCACGCGTCCCCAGGCAAGTGTGATGTGATCAACACTGCGAATCGCATCTCAATCAGCGTAACCAGCCCAAAGAGCCACATTCGGACTGGCGCCTTCTGCAGATCGTCGCTGGTGACGATTCCACCCACTTCCCCCAGCAACCTGACAAAGCAGAACGACGATTGATTCAATCGCCTGATGGATTCCAACAACGTCGTCGACTCGTCCACAACAAGATTCTCATCGATTGCAACTGCATACTGTGCACAAGTGCCGTCCTGAAGTGACTGACGCGTAACGTAGTCCGTGACGAGCCCGTCGCGCCGAATTCCAACGACCGCAATTCCCTTCGTATCCATCATGGCGCGAACCTGGGATGTCGGCGCGTCGATGTCGAAGGATGCCAATGGTTCGGCGATGTCTCGCACCGCAAAAGACTCCAGAAAAACTCGCGGCAACACGGAAGTGCGAGAAAGTGACGGAGTCATCGTTGAAGTCATCCCGAGAAAAGCCTGAGCACGCTCGTTTTGTGACTCGTGCCAATTGCGAGCGAGAATGAAGGCCATCGCGTCCAATGCGAAATCTGCATGACGTGGGGCTACGCGACTGCCATGCTCAATGGCTGAAATCGCTCGCCTCGTCGATTGAATTCAAGGAGTGTACCGCCGCCAGGCCAAATTGCACACTCGCAGTCGAGCGGATAAAGTATGCTCCACCCCTCACGGTCACCCAGCTTTTCAAGAAATGGATCCATGCTCACGCCGCAGGATTTGATCGTGAAGGCGCTCGGCGCATGCCAGTATCCTTCGCCGCTGAAACTCGAATCGTCGAGCGCAGGGCAGGCCAGTCACTTTGCCGTGGACTCGCAGCGCATTCGACTCGATGTAACGGTGCGTCCGGAATCTGACATCGAAGCGCAACTGTCGCTCGAAGTCGCGGGTCCCAGAGAACGCATCTACTTTCGGCCGGAGCATACGACGGCGGCCGTAGTGACGTGTGGCGGCCTGTCCCCGGGTCTGAATAACGTGATCCGCTCGGTGTTCTATGAACTCTTCGAGAATTACGGAGTTCACCGCGTCATGGGGATCCGAAACGGGTATCTTGGGCTGACTCTTGATTCCGGCCTTGAGCCGATCAGCTTGACCAAGGAGTTCGTCGAGCCCATCGACAAACTGGGCGGCACCATTCTGGGTAGTTCGCGTGGCGCTCAACAGCCGGCCGCAATGGCTGACTTTCTTCAGGCCCGTGGCATCGACATCTTGTTTTGTGTTGGCGGAGACGGCACGCAACGGGGCGCACACGCACTGAGCCAAGAATTGGAGGGCCGAGGAGCAAATGTTGCAGTGGTTGGAATCCCCAAGACCATCGACAACGACATCGCCTTTGTGCGGCTGGCCTTTGGCTACGCGACGGCTTTGGAGAAGGCCGCCGAGGTCATTCAGGGGGCCCATGTCGAGGCCCGCGGCGCCATCAACGGTATCGGCCTCGTCAAACTCATGGGGCGACACGCGGGTTTCATCGCAGCGGGGGCCTCGGTCGTCAGCCAGGAGGTCGACTTCACGTTGGTGCCCGAGGTTCGGTTTCCACTGGAAGGAGCAGAGGGATTTCTAGCGGCACTGGAGCGGAGGCTGCGCAACTCGGGACACGCGGTGATCGTTGTCGCCGAAGGAGCAGGACAGTATCTTTTTGAGGGCGCAAATCAGTCCCGCGATGCCTCGGGGAATCTGCTTCATCAAGACATTGGCACGTTCCTCCGAGATCAGATCATGGACTATTTCAAACAGCGTGAACTGCCGATCGCGCTGAAGTATTTTGACCCCAGCTATTTCATTCGCAGTGTTCCCGCCAACGTGTACGATCGTTTTCTGTGCGATCATATGGCGCGCAACGCCGTACATGCGGCGATGGCGGGCAAGACCGGCGTCATGATCGGATCCGCGTCGGACCGCATCGTGCATGTGCCCATTCCGGCAGTCGTCAAGCAATCCAAGGCCATGGAGACGTCGAGCGACCTCTGGCGCGCCGTCTTGCAATCGACTGCGCAGCCGCGGTGGTAACGAATGGCTTCTTGCTGCGACTAAGTGCACACGCAGAAGAAATAATGCGATGGCTGCCACTGGCGGCTTGTCCGCCAGTTCGGTTTAGTTCTCGTTAGCAAGCCCAACTCCAGCACTTGCGGACAAGCCGCCAGTGGCACCCCGCATCAAACGTTATGCGGGTGTACTTAGCAACCAGATGCATCGCAGGAACTAGAGGACAATCGGTTCTTGAACACTAGCAATCGCCCGGAGGTGACACGAGTGCCTTTGATGCGTCGCTTTGGACTTTCCGCTGGCAGCGCTGTTCGGTTGATTCACGGAAAATCGTTTGCCAGTCCCCTATAATGTAACCTGAAGTGGACCCCAAGCGCTGGACCAATAAAGGGCTGGTATTTGCTATGGGTAAGAATGTTCTGCCTTGGGGTTCCCCCGAGGGGGAACCCCAAAAACTGCCTAAAGCCCGCAAGGCTCCTGCGTTCGTTCACCTCACTGGTGTGACATGTCCGTGCTCAGCCGGCGCGGTTGCGATACTTTGGCGAAGTCGCCGAAGTACACTTCCGCCGGCGTGTCGACGGCGTCGTTCTATGCTTGGCGTCGGCGTTTGCAAGCGCCGAATGTTGCCACGCGACAGTTGTCGCATGTCATCACCCAGTCGTCG
>JAWXBP010000070.1 GCA_034440135.1 Planctomycetia bacterium | reverse complement strand
GGGCGTGAGCGGCAGCCGCTCGAGGACGTCGCGCAGGTACGCGTAAGGATCATGGCCGTTGAGCCGGGCGCTCTGGATCAGGCTCATCACGACCGCCGCTCGACGGCCCGCGCGAGCGGAGCCGGCGAAGAGCCAGTTGTTCCTGTTATGCAAAGCTTTTCATAACAGGAATTATCCTCAGCTCTCGATTATGCACGGTTACCATTGGTGGGATCGATCAAGGAAGCGTACACGCCGATCACAGGCCGCAGGCAATTGCCTGACAAGACGATGATCGACGTTTGCGTAGGCGGTGAAATCCAGTGGTGCGATGCCGTGCATAATTACAAGGTCTGAAGGAAGTTCAACACGCGATCTGGCGGTCGATAGCGATGCCGTGTGCCGTGCGGGGCTGGGAGCCGACTCAGTGCCCGTTCCTTCATCGCCAAGTCGGCTTCGACATACATGTGAGTGGTTGCCGTGCTCTCATGTCCGAGCCAGAGCGCGATCACGGTAATGTCTACACCGGCTTGAAGCAGATGCATGGCGATTGAGTGACGCCATATATGCGGAGTGACCCGGTGTTTGGTGAGTTCGGGGTGAGTCGTGGTGGCGATTGTGACGGCCAGCTGCAAGCGCTCGGCGACACTGGTGCGGGTCAGCGGCGTGCCAGATCGGTTTGGAAACATCGGGTCTTCGAGTGCTCGCGGTGACGCGCGAAGCCACTGGCGAATCAGGGCTGCGGTGTTGGCCCACAACGGCACGGAGCGCTCCTTGCGACTTTTGCCATGAATCAGCATGGCGGCACTGCTGCCGAACTGGAAATCGCAGACCCGCATACCGATGAGTTCGGAGACGCGTGCGCCGGTATTGTAGAGTGTTGTGAACATCACGCGATCACGCTGTCCAGTCCAGGTCTTGGCATCTGGTGCGCCGATGATTGCTTCAATCTGCTCACGCGTGAGAAATCCGATGAGCGGTCTGTCGAATCGCTTCATCGGAATCGCCAGTACGGACTGAGTTACCGCCAAGGCCGCCGGTTCCTTGAGACCCGCGTAGTGCATAAAGGATCGGATGGCGGCAAAGCGCGCGTTGCGAGTGCGAGCGCTGTTATGGCGGCGCTTCTCCAGGTCACTCAGGAAGTCGAGTACCAGTGCGGCATTGATGTCTTGCAGGGCAATGTCTGACGGTCGTTTGCCAAGGCGCTGTTGGGCATGGCCGAGTAGCAATCGAAAGCAATCGCGGTTGGCTGCCACCGTACAGCCGCTGGCACGGCGCTGCTGCATCAGGCGTTCGACGAAGAACTGTTGCAGCACGGGTCCGAGCTTGGGCGTCATTGCGTTGGTTTTCATGGGGCAACTCCTGATGGGAGCGGCGGGAGTCGGTTGGCCGCGATTGCCATGAGTTCAGGCGTAGCGGTGACATGCCAATAGGTATCGGTGACGTGGGCGTGCCCCACGTAAGTGGAGAGAGCCAGGATGTTGCGTTCAATGTCGTCGCCGTCTTGGTACCAGCGTTAGAGACGACGGGTGATAAACGTGTGACGAAGATCATGAATGCGAACCAGGCGATGAGCGCCGCGGGCGCTCCAGCCGAGCTGTCGGCGCAGAACCTTGAAGGCGTGATGAATATTTTGGGCGCTCGCGGCGCGGCCATAGTCGAAGGCAAAGAAGTCGTCACGATCATGAGTCAGCGGATCGAGATCGCGTCGCCGGGCATAACGTTGCAGCGCCTGGGCGGTCGTCGAATGTAGCGGAACGAATCTCGACTTGTGGTATTTGCCCTCTCGGACGTGCAGACACTTGCGCGGCAGATCGACGTCGGCGCGCTTCAATCCGGCCGCTTCCGAGATGCGCAAGCCCGTGGCAGCAATGAGCCCAAATAGCGTGGCGCATGCTGCCGCGCACAGACCGCCGACGGGTGTCAAGGTCGACGCTGCGTGAAGCAAGGTGCGGATCTCAGCGACCGTGTAGATATGCGGCGTGAGGCGTCGATGACTGGGGCCAAAGAGGAGCCGTGGCGGAATCTCAGTGCCAGGCTCAAATGAGAGGCAGTATCGAGCAAAGCCGCGCAGTACTTCGACACGGCGCGCGGCGGCCAGACGCCGTCCATGTTCTGACGCAAGCGCCCAGCGACTGGCAATGGCGACGGTGAGGGCTCCGCGGTAGCCGGTATCGTCGGTGAAGCGAGCAAACCGCGCGAGTTGCTGGGCGTCGATGCTCAGATCGAAACCGGCCAGGCGACGCTCGGCGAGATACGCTTGAACCTTCGATCTCATGGTACGTTGAGCGTTCATGAGCGGCTTCCAGGCCATGGCATGGCCACGCGCGACAGCGTCGGCAGATCGACCTTGGCGTAGATCGCCGAGGTGACAAGACAGCGATGACGCAGCACATCGGCGATCTCTTTGAGTGTGGCTCCGCCCTGCACGAGTCGGGTGGCGACGGAATGGCGCAGTACATGTGGGCCACCGACACGGGCTTCGAGCCCGCAGCGTGCAGCTGCGTATCGCACTGCGCTGCGCACGATACAACGCGTGGCCGGCTGACCGACCGGCGGTCGGTGACGCAGGAAGAGAGCGCGCGCGCCCGAATCGGGGCGGCCATGCTGTAGGTAGGCCACGATGGCTTGGCCTGTCGTGGACGGCAACGGCAGTGTGTCCACGCGCCGCCCCTTGCCGCGAATGCGCAGCGTGCCCGCGAGCCAATCGATATCACCCAACTCCAGCCGCGCAACCTCTGCCGTGCGCAGGCCCAGATCCGCGAAGCATCGGGTGATTGCGTAGTCGCGCTTGCCCGTCGCGCACGTGCGATCAAACGCGAGCAGAAGCCGTGTGAGTTCGGACGGTGATAAGGATTTTGGCAAAGTCGCGAGTCGCCACTGCGCAATCCGAGGAATCGCGGCGCTCAGCGTGGTTGTTGGCTCGCCTGAAATGGCCTCGAAGCGAGAATAGCTGCGCAGCGCGTCAGCCATGCCCTGCTTGGATGAGGGCTTCCAGTTGGCGGTAGACTTGGCGAAGAATCCGATCACATCTTGTCGCCGCAGAGAACTGAGGCGAATAGGGCGTACGCCGAATCGGTCGAGTAAGAATGCACGCACGCGAGTTACCCGTACATTGCACGTTACAGGGACCAGTCCGCGCACCTCCGTCATATGGCGTTCGAACTCGCACAGGTCGTGACTGATTGCAGGTGGGTCGGTCGACAACTGTGGCGGAATCAACCGAGCTGTGCGAAGCATCTTCAACAGATGCCTTAGCGCCGGTCGCACGTAATGACGCAATCGAGGTAGACACAGCGCACATCGGCAATGCGGCAAATGCCGGTCGATGAAACCATCAACCGTCGTCTCATCAATATCAGTAAGGACAAAACGACTCGCAACGAGCCAATGCGCGAAATGCGCGATAGTCACTACATAGCTTCGAATCGATCCGGGCGCGTAACCAAGGTCAACAAGATGCTGAACGTAGGCGTCAGCGGTGGACTCCAGCGGTGATCCCGAAAACCAGTCGTGGGTAGCGCGCGTAAGTCTCGGCTTGGCAAGATCGGACATGTCGGCACTCCTTCGGGTGGTAGAACACCGGAAGGAGAGCACTCGAAGTTATGCACGGCAACTTACGCAGCCCGCACCTCAAAACGACTATTAAAATTGCCCCGACTCGCTCGCGCTGAAGTGCAACCGTGCATAATCGAGAGCTGAGGATAATTGCGGCCGAGCGCGATCGGGCGGATGCGGCTCTCGACCCAGTTGTTGTCGATCGGCAGATCGCCGTCGTCGAGGTAACGCGTCAGCGCCGGCCAGCGGCGCAGGCTGTAGAGGATCGCCTTGGCGGTCGCCGAGCCCTCCGGCACCTGGGCGAGTTTGCGCTCGAGCCATGCCTGCAGCGCCTCCGCCACGGGCTTTGCCTTGCGCTGTCGCAGTTCCCGCCGCCCTTATGCATCGAGCGCGAGTTCCTTCGCTTCGCGCTCGACGCCATAGAGCGCGCCGTAGAGCTCGAGCGCCTCGGCGGCGATCTCGCTCTGATGGTTCACATGCAGCGCGTGGAACTTGCGCCGCGCGTGCGCCATGCACCCGACCTCGATCACGCCGTCGCGGAACAGCGCGTCGTAGCCCCCGTAGTCGTCGCAGACGAGCGCACCTCGCCAGTCGCCGAGGAACGCTCGCGCATGCTCGCCGCCGCGACCTTCGGCGAAGTCGTAGACGACGATCTGCTGCGGGTCGAAGGCCGTCGTCCCGTAAGCCCAAAGGTAACTGCGATGCGTGCGTTTCAGGCCCGGCTTGAGCATCGGCAGCGGCGTCTCATCGGCATGCAGCACCGAGCGCTTGAGTAGCAGTGCCTTCATCGCCTCATGCAGCGGCGTGAGCTTCACGCCGCTTACGCCGACCCACTGGCCCTGCGTCGAGCACGGGATCGGGAAGCCGGCTCGGCCGAAGGCCTCTTCCTGACGGTACAGCGCCTGATGGTCGGCATATCTCGCGACCAGCACCTGGGCCACGAGACCCGCCGTCGGGATGCCCTTGTCGATCACCGAGGGCGGCACCGGCGCCTGGATCAGCGTCTCGCAGCGCTCGCAGACCCACTTGCCGCGGATGTGCCGCTCGACCTGCAGGATGCCGGGGATGAAGTCGAGCTTCTCGCTGGTGTCCTCGCCGATGCGTTTGAGCGCACAACCGCAGCCACAGACCGTCGAGTCAGGCTCGTGGCGGATCTCGATCCGTGGCAGCTCCTTCGGCAGCGCCGCGCGTTTCGGGATGCCTTTCGGCCGATCCGCCGGAGCGGCCTTCAGCTCCTCGAGCTCGGTCGCGATCGCCTCGAATTCCTCGTCGATCGACTCCTCGAGGAGGCTCCGCTGCAGCCCCTCTACCTGCTCGCTGCGCTT
>JAWXBP010000069.1 GCA_034440135.1 Planctomycetia bacterium | reverse complement strand
GAAGTAAACCGGCCGCGCCGACCCAAAACGCTTGCGAAACCCTCATCCCCGCGTCATATTTCAAGTTACTTGTCTTGGACCTCACGGCGGCTTCGGGCGGAGCGACGGAAACATGCAGATCTGGCCGGCGATTGACCTGCGCGGCGGGAAATGCGTGCGGTTGCGTCAGGGGGATTACGCCCAGGAAACCATCTTCGGCGACGATCCGGCCGCGATGGCAAAAAAGTTCGTCGAACAAGGCGCCGAGTATCTGCACCTGGTCGACCTCGACGGCGCGAAAACCGGCCGCCCCGAAAACCTGCCCGCCGTCCGCGCCATCCTCGCCGCCGTCAAGATTCCCTGCGAACTCGGCGGCGGCGTCCGCGACGAATCCACCATCGCCGCGCTCTTGGAAGCCGGTTTGTCGCGCGTGGTGATTGGCACCCGCGCGCTGCGCGAGCCAGATTGGTTCCGCGGCATGTGCCGGAAGTATCCCAACCAGCTGGCAATCGGTATCGACGCGCGCAACGGGCGCGTGGCGACCGACGGTTGGTTGGAAACCAGCGCGACGTTGGCTGTCGATCTGGCGCGCCAATTTGAAGGCGAGCCAATCGCGGCGCTGATCTATACGGACATCGCCACCGACGGCATGTTGGCCGGACCCAATGTGGCGGCCATGCAGGAAATGCGCGCGGCGGTGACGTTGCCCGTCATTGCTTCGGGAGGCGTAACGACCCGCGAAGATGTTTCGCACCTGGCCGCCGCGGGGGTGGCGGGGTGCATCGTCGGCCGGGCCTTGTATGAAGGAACCCTGACTCTGGCCGACGCACTGCAGGCGGCGCGGACGGCCAGGTTTTCATCCGCGTGATGTGAAAGGATCCGTTGCTCATGGCGCTCCACAAAGTCGAAGACATTCGCAACATTGCCTTCTGCGGACACGGCACGGCCGGCAAAACGACGCTGGTCGACAAGTTTCTGAACAAGACGGGCACGGTGAAGCGTCCGGCCAGCGTGGACGACAAGACGAGCATCTGCGATTTCGACGAAGAAGAAAAGCACCACAAGCACACGATCGAAGCGTCGCTCGTTCACTTCGAGCACGGCGGCAAGCACTTCAACGTCATCGACACGCCGGGCTACCCGGACTTCATCGGGCAAACGATCGGCGCCTTGCGCGCGGTCGACGTGGCGGTGATCGTGATCAACGCCCATTCGGGCATCGGCGTCAACACGCGGCGCGTGTTCAAGGAATCGGGCGCCGCCGGACTGGGGCGAATCATCGTCATCAACAAGATGGATACGGAGAACATCGACTATCCGAAGTTGCTCGGCAGTATCCAGGAACTTTTCGGCAGCGCCTGCGTGCCGTACAACGTGCCAATCGGATCGGGACACGATTTCAAGGGCGTGGCGAGCGTCCTGCATCCGCCGGCGGACACGACGGGCGCGTTGATCGATCCGAACACGTATTCGGACAAATTGCTGGAATCGATCATCGAGATCGACGAGGAAGTGACCGCGAAATACTTCGAAGGCGAAGTGCCGGACGATGCGCACCTGGCGGACCTCGCTGCGCACGCCGTGGCTGGCGGGACGCTGATTCCCGTGCTGTGTTGCGCCGGCAAAGCGGATTTGGGCGTGAACGAGTTGCTCGATGCGCTGGCACTCTGCGCACCGTCGCCGGAGCTGGTGCCGCGCAAGGCGAAGGATGCCGCGGGCAACGAGGTGGAATTGAAGCCGGATCCCGCGGGGCCGCTCGTGGCGCAGGTGTTCAAGACACGAATCGATCCGTTCGTGCAGAAGATCAGCTTCGTGCGGCTATACTCCGGCACGCTCAAGAAGGAGGATACCGTCCATGCGAGCACGGCCAGGAAGGGGCTGAAGATTGCACAACTGTTTCGCGTGCAGGCGAGTGAAACGCAACCGATCGACGCCGCCGGCGCGGGGGACATCGTGGCGCTCACGAAGATGGAAGAGCTGCACACGAATTGCACGCTCGGCGACTACACGATGACGCCCATCAAGTTCCCCACGCCGATGGTGGGGCTGGCCGTGACGCCGAAGACGCGCGGCGACGAAGCGAAGTTGTCCGGCGCGTTGCACAAGCTCGTGGAGGAGGACCCGACGTTCCATACCGATCGCGATCAGCAGACGCACGAACTCGTGGCGACCGGCATGAGCGAGCTGCATCTTCAACTGTTGCGCGAACGTCTCAAGCGCCGCGACAAGGTGGAAGTGGAATCGCACGAGCCGAAGATTCCGTATCGCGAGACCATCGCGAACATCGCCGAGGGAAGTTACCGTCACAAGAAGCAATCGGGCGGACGTGGGCAGTTCGGCGAAGTGCATATTCGCATGTATCCATTCCCGGAAGGGACGAAGGTCGAAGACTTCGTCACGAAGGCGCGCTTCCCGTCGATGCGCGAATTTCATTTCGACAAGGACAGCAATTTCATCTGGGTTGATTCCATCGTTGGCGGCACGATTCCCAATAACTTTTTGCCGGCCGTGGAGAAGGGCTTCAAAGAACGGCTCGGCAAAGGCGTGATCGCCGGCTATCGGATCAAGAACGTTTGCGTCGAAGTGCACTTCGGCAAACATCATCCGGTGGATAGCTCGGAAGCCGCTTTCAAGACAGCGGGCTCGATGGCCTTCCGCGATGTCTTCCAGCATGCCAAGCCGTCGCTGTTGGAACCGATTGTGACGCTGCACGTCACGGTGCCGAGTGAAAAGCTCGGTGACATCAGCAGCGACATGTCCGGCCGCCGCGGCCGCGTGCTGGGGATGGACTCTGCCGGCGGCGATCTGCAGACCGTGAACGCCGTCGTGCCGTTGGCGGAAGTGACCACGTATGCCCGAGCGCTCTCCAGCATCACCGGGGGCCAGGGCAGCTACACCATGGAATTCAGCCACTACGACGTGGTGCCCGGCAACATCCAGAAGGAGATCATGGAGAAGGCGGTGCTGAAGGAGGAGGAAGAGGAGTAGGGCTGGCGTTGTTCACACCTCGAAATGGGGAGGGTATAATTGGGGGCATGAGCATCTCACCTATTGAGTCAACCGCCGGCGCTGAGTTGGCAGTCCGTGTGGCCAACGGCCGTAGCGACAGTTCGGCCGCGCTGCGCGAACTGCACAGCGGAGATGTGATGACGCGAGAAGAATTTCACGCTCTATATGAATTAACGCCCGCCGGATTTAAGGCTGAGCTAATTGACGGAGTAGTATTTGTGGCATCTCCTGTTGGCCAATGGCACGGTGACTACATTTACTTTGTCGGCGGGCTTCTGTTCACGTATCAGTCGAGGACTTCAGGAGTCTCGGGAAACACTAATTCCACGTTGTTGCTGGGCCCTCGTGATGAACCTCAGCCGGACTTGTTGTTGCGGATTCCGCCAGAATTCGGTGGGCGAACTTGGACCGAGCCGGGCAAAGTGGAGTATCTTGCAGGGCCTCCTGAATTGGTGATCGAGATCGCACATAGTACGCGCACCGTCGACCTCGAGACCAAGCGCCTCGCCTACCAACGACATGGCGTGCAGGAATACCTCGTCGTCTGTGTGGGCGACCGTGAAATTCGCTGGTTCGACCTGATCCGCGACGAACGACGCCAAATTCCCGCCGATGGGAACATTCGTGTCACGCGCTTTCCGGGATTATGGTTGAATGTTCAAGCGATTCTGGACCAAGAATCCGGCGACGCCTTGAGAACCCTCGAAGCCGGCCTCGCTTCGCCGGAGCACGCCGAGTTCGTGCAGTGGCTCGAAGCTGAGCGGGTGCGCATCGTGGCAGGGCAGGCGAAGCCGCAATAGTGTTGGCGTCAGTTCAGTTCCGACGCTTCTTCCCAATGTTCGTACAGCTTCGGCAGCGCTGTTTGTTGCGCCGTTAACTCTTGCTGTAGCGTCCGGACGCGATCGCCGTCGCGGAGGGCTTCTGGCGAGGCCATTTCCTGGTGCAGTTGCTCGATGCGGGTTTCGCGGTCGAAGATTTCCTTTTCCAGGTCGGCAACTTTGCGGTAGGGAAACTTGCGCTTGCGCTTTTCGCCTGACGCGGCGTTGGACGATTTGTCGGGCGCGGCATTCGATTGTGCCGACGAACGCCCGTTGGTGGCGCTTGTCGCGTTGCGCGTCAGATGGAGGTAGGTGTCGTAATTCCCTTCGACGACGCGAAAGCGGTGCGGTTCCACGACGAGGACGTGATCTGCGGCGCGATTGAGAAAATAGCGGTCGTGGCTGACCATGATCACGGTGCCGTCGAACTTGTTGATCGCTTGCTCCAGCGCGTCGCGCGACCAGAGGTCGAGATGATTCGTCGGTTCATCCAGGATCAAGACGTTGGCGTCTTGGGCCGCCAACTGCGCGAGCGCCGCCTTACCGCGCTCTCCGCCACTCAGGCTGCGCACCTGTTGGAATACGATATCGCCGGTCAGTCCGAAGCGCGCCAGGATATCGCGGCGCTGCTGGATATTGAATTCCTTCTTCGGAGGGCGGACCGCTTCGACCACTTCGAGATCGTCGTCGACGCCGCTGAGGCGTTGATCGTAGTAGCCGATCTTCACGCCGGAGCCCAGAATGACTCGCCCCGCGGTGGGACGCTCTTCATCGACGAGGCAACGCAACAAAGTCGTCTTGCCGGTGCCGTTAGGGCCGAGGATGCCCCAGCGTTCGCCGCGCAAGACGTCGAACGACAAATCCTGGAATAGCGGTCGATCGTAGGATTTTGCCAAGCCCTCGACGCGGATCACGATATCGCCGGTGCGCGACGCGGGCGTAAAACCCATCGGAGGCGCTTGGATTGCTCGTGGCGGGTCGACTCGCTCGATGCGTTCGAGCTTCTTGCGACGATCTTGCGCTTGGGTGGATTTTTGCCCGTAGATATTGCGGCGGATATAGTCTTCCGCCTTCTCAATATACTCCTGCTGCTTTTCGAACGCCCGCCGCTCGACTTCGACCCGCTCCGCTTTCTGCCGCCAATAGGCCGAAAAGTTGCCGGTATAGCTATCGACGGTGCCGTGGAATAATTCCAACGTGCGGTTGGTGACTTTGTCGAGGAAATACCGGTCGTGGCTGACCAGCAAGACCGCTTGCCGGCTCTCGGCCAGGAACGATTCCAGCCATTGCGTGGCTTCGATATCCAGATGATTCGACGGCTCATCGAGCAGCATCAGGTCCGGTTCAGCCAGCAGCAATTTCGCTAAGAGCAGCCGATTTTGCTGGCCGCCGCTCAATTGATCGACTGGCTGGTGGTAACCCGCCCGGGCAAAGCCGAGCCCATCCAACACCTGCTCGATCTTGCGGTCCAGGTGGTAGGCGTCGCGGATTTCTAGTTCGTGTTGCACGCGATCGAAGCGCACCGATAGCCGCATGCGCTCGGCGTCGTCGGCCGCCGCGATCTGATGCGCCAACTCCTCAGCCTCGTGCTGGAGCGCGATCAAGGACGCGAGGGCCGTTTTGGCCTCATCCCAGAGCGTGGCCCCGGGGGTGAAATCCGGATGCTGCTCCAGGAACGCCAGCGACGCCGATTGATGCTTTACGATCCGGCCGCTGTCCGCGTCGACCTGACCGGCGACAATCCGCAGCAAGGTCGACTTCCCGGCCCCGTTCGGCCCGACCAGGCCGGCCTTGTCGCCCGGCCGAATCTCGAACGAAACCCCGTCCAGAACCGGCTCCGGCCCAAAGTGCTTGGTGACGTTTTCGACGGACAACAGAATCATGCGGACCTACGAGCGGGGAGGGGACGACCAGTGTAAATCATACCCGGGACGACGTTTAGGACGGTAGGCGGGACGCCAGCGGCCAGGGTCAACGCAGCCAGGCAGCCCGCCGCGGAAAGCAAGAAACAGCGACTTATCGGAAATTTCAATTACAATCGAGCCTATCACCACCACGCTCCGCGCCCTGGTTTTGACGCACTCCATGACTCGCAACTTGCTACTTGGGCTGACTATCGCTTGGTTGGCGGCGGGGGCTCCGGCCGCGTCGGCAAGCCTACCGTATGGCGCGGAGTATATGGACCAGTCGGCCTTCGCTCTGGGCACTTTCGCTTTGAACGTGGTGTTCGTCGAGAGCAATGGGGCCATCGATCCAAATCAGGAAGACTGGTCGGGCCAGCAACTCGATTTGGTCCGTGAACAGATCGATCTGGCTGTCGATTTTTGGGAAGGCCAGACCGCGGGCTATCATCCCAACGCGCGGTTGAAGTTCACGGTCGACTACGCCAACGATGGCGTTCCGTTGGAGACCCGCTACGAGCCGATCACGCGACCCGGCACCTTGAGCTCAGCGAAGACGTGGTCGAATGACGCGCTGTCGGGTTTGCTGTACGAGGGGTTTCCCGTCCATGACGCGGACACGCTGAACGAAATTGGTCGCTTGGAACATGGTGCGAATTGGGCGACGACGGTGTTTGTCGTCAATGACGCAGTGGACGACGACAACCGTTTCACGAACGGGCAGTTCGCTTTTGCCAGCATTGGCGGGCCGTCTATTGTCATGACCTACGGCAATGACGGCTGGGGCATCGAGCGTTTCCATCGCGTCCTGGCGCACGAGTTGGGCCATACGTTTTTCGCGCTTGACGAATATGAAGAGTCGAGGGTCCGCAATACCGTCTATAGCGGCTACCTCAACGGTGTGAACGGCAACGCGGAACGTAATGGCAGCGGACAGATTATCCCTGCGCCGCAGCCGCATGCGCTAATGCTGGACAATTCGTTGGCGATGAGTCAATTCACGAAGGTGCAGGTGGGGCACGTTGATTCGGACGGCGATTCGATTCCGGATATTCTCGACTCGCCGCCGGTGCTTAAGAACGTGCTGACGGAGGGCGACTCAGATTCTGGTTGGTTCCGGTTTCGAGCCCTGGCCGAGGTGACGGCGATTCCGAACTTGAACACGTACAATTTGACGCTTAGCAGCTCCGGCGCGCCGATGACGATCAATTGGATCGACGGCGCGGAATACCGGCTCGATCTCGGCGATTGGATTCCCTTCGCGGCGGCCGACGGAGAATTCGGGGATTACGTCGAGGGGCTCGACTTGCTCGTCGACAGTATTCCGCGCGGCGAGCATTTGCTGCATTTTCGCGCGCGGAATAGCGTGGACCTTTACTCCAAGGTACGCTCCTTCCCGTTTATGTCGAACGTGCCCGAGCCAGCCGGTTGGGTGCTGGCCGCTGGCGGCATTGCCACGGTCGCGATGTTCCGGGTGCGAGCCCGTCGCGGCCGATGACGCGGCGCTCCCTCATCCGCTAAAATGAGGGCATGGCCACCGCGACGGAATTGTTGCTGACACCTCTTAGCGAAGTGAAGGGAATTTCCCCGGCTTGGGCCGAGTTGATGGCCAAGCTGGACTTGCGGAGCGCTCGGGATGTGCTGTTCAATTTTCCACGTCGTTATCTGGACTTGAGCGACGTGCGGCCGATTGCCGAGTTGGAACCGGATAAGCCGTTCAGCGTACGGGGTACGGTGCTGGACGTCGACGCGCGGGAAACGCGGCGCGGCGCCGTGGTGGGCGTGCTGATCACGGACAACGGGCAGAATCTGCGCGGTATCTGGTTCAATCAACCGTTCATGCTGCGGAAATTCGCGCGCGGGCAGCAAGTGATGCTATCCGGCAAGGCACGTAAGAAAGCCGGACTCTGGGAGATGTCCCATCCGCGCGTGCAGGTGCTGGAAGACGCGGAGGATTCGAGCGGTGCGGCGATCTTGCCGATTTATTCGCTCAGCGAAGGAGTCGGTCAGGGGCAGGTACGCTACGTGACACGGGCGGTGTTGGAGCAGTTTGGCGAAGTCCTGGAGGAAGTGTTCCCGGCGGAGTATTTGACGCAGCACAACTTGTTGCCCATCCGTGAGGCGATACCGGCGATTCATTTTCCGGTGGACAACGCTGCGCTGGCTGCGGCGCGGCGCCGGCTAGTTTATCAGGAACTGTTGATCTTACAGTTGGCGTTGGCCATCAAGCGCGCGCAGCAGCGGCATGGCGTGCCGGCGCCCATGTTGGAGGCCACGGCCAGGATCGACGCGCGGATTCGCCGCTTGCTGCCGTTTGAACTGACGGCAGGCCAGGAGCAGGCGATAAGGGAGATCAGCGGCGATTTGGCGCTCAGCACGCCGATGAGCCGACTGCTGGAAGGGGATGTCGGAAGCGGCAAGACGGTGGTGGCGCTGTACGCGATGCTGGTCGCCGCCGCTCACGGGCAGCAAGCGGCGCTGATGGCGCCGACGGAAATCCTGGCGCGGCAACATGCGGCTACGTTGGAGCGGTTGCTGGCGGCGAGTCAGGTCCGGCGCGCATTGCTGCTGGGCGGTATGCCGGCGGCGCAGCGCGCGGAGTTGTTGCAGGAGATCACCGCCGGAGAGGTCCAACTAGTCGTTGGGACGCAAGCCATTTTGCAAGAAGATGTGCGGTTCGCGAAGTTAGGTCTCGTAGTGATCGACGAGCAACACAAGTTCGGGGTGCGGCAGCGGGCGACGTTGCGCGGCGGCGACGCGGCGCCGCACTATTTGGTGATGTCGGCCACGCCGATTCCGCGTTCGTTGGCGATGACGCAGTTCGGCGATCTGGATCTCTCCGTCATTCAAGACGCTCCGCCGGGGCGGCAGCCGGTTCGCACTTATTGGGCGAAGGAAGAGCAACGTGACAAGTGGTGGCAGTTCTTTACGCGCAAGTTGAATGAAGGACGCCAGGGGTATGTGATCGTGCCGTTGGTCGAGGAGTCGGCGGCGTCGGGACTGACCAGCCTCAATGAGGCCTTTGAATCGCTGGCGAACGGCCCGTTGGAAGCGTTTCGCCTGGGGCTCGTGCATGGCCGGCTCAATCAGGCCGCCAAGGATGCCGCGATCGAGGCGTTTCGCGCCGGGCGCACGCAAGTTTTGATCGCCACATCGGTCGTGGAAGTCGGCGTCGATGTGCCCAACGCCACGTTGATGACGATCGAAGGGGCGGATCATTTCGGGCTCGCGCAACTGCATCAACTGCGCGGGCGGATCAGCCGCGGCGCGTTCCCGGGTTATTGCACGGCATTTACGCTGAGTGAATCGGACGACGTGAAGGAGCGCATCGAGGCCTTTGTTTCTACCACGGACGGCTTTCGGCTGGCGGAACTCGATTTCGCGCTGCGCGGTCCGGGGCATTTGTTGGGCACGCAGCAGAGCGGGGTGCCGCCGCTGTTGATTGCTGACTTGGAGCGCGATCGGGAGATTCTCAACGAAGCCCGGCGCGATGCGCAGGCGTTGATCGAGCATGATCCTGGGCTGAGCGACGTTAACTTTGCTCGCATTCGGAAGATGGTGCTGCAACGCTTTGGACATGCGTTGGAATTGGCGGATGTGGGCTAGGCCTTGTCTCAAAACGCGATTTTGACGTCATATCGCAGGTATTGTAAGAGGCAGGCCCATTTGATCATGCCGGCGAAGTTTCGGGTTGTTTT
>JAWXBP010000068.1 GCA_034440135.1 Planctomycetia bacterium | reverse complement strand
TCTCTCAGCGATCCGGCGAATCGACTCCCGACCCCTTATTCTACCCCCCCTTATCCTACCCCAAGGCCTGCGGGCGAATCGGCATGTCTGGGAGCCGGCCGGCGTTGCGGCCTGGAACTAGTCGGGCTTGATCCTGCGGTGCCGGCAGGGAACCGAATGGCTGCGGTCACAGCAGAAGGCAGGAATGTTTTGCCGCTGAACCAAGCTTGTCTGGTTCATGGAGCTCGATCACTCGGGCTCCAGAATTCGGTTCCTGACACCTTAGAATTCTTCGCCGCCTAAAACTGCGAAACTCGAACTTAGAGCGGAGCTTGGTCGAGAACGGGCTTCCGCCTTGGCTTCCGGGGCGACAATGCGGACCGTCAGCATGTAGCGATTGCCTCTCTCCGAATCAGCCCCGAAACTGTATGTTTGTTTTCGCGATCGGCGATGATCGAGCGCGGCTCCGTCGGCATGGCCATGCCGACGGAGCCGAAACCGTGCGATACATACGTCGTCCAACCCATCGGCACGAACAGATTGCTCGACGGCTTCGTTCCCATGACCGGCTCCCTTCTCAAAATATCAGATTGGCAAAAACCTAACATCCCGGACGGATCAAGAAATGGGGAGAAGGTTAATCTAACATTTTGGGAAGGGGGTCAGTACGGAGAAGATCACGATGCGTCTCTCACCGAGTTTCTCAGTCGGAAAATAGTTGTTGCGTTTCTTGAATTGCGCCAGGGAGCGTTTTAGCGATAGCTTCAAGGTCGTCTTTGCTGAGACCTAATGTGTTGAGCACCTGCTGGTCGATGGCGTCGGTTTCGACCGTCCGCGTATATCCCAGTCCCGTGCGAGCGGCCAGAATATCAGCCACATGGACGATTGCCGGCAGCATGCGATCGGATTCCGGAAGTTGCATCGGCCGGTGGTGGAATCCGGCGACGTCTTCCAGCTTCTTGGGAAACTTCCATTTCCTGAAGAGGGCGGCTCCGAATGCTTCGTGCGTTGCGCCCAATACGCGCGCCTCCGCTTGGCGGAACGTCAGGCTTTGTTCGCCGGGCAGAGTGTCGATCATTTCAATAAACTTCTGACGGCACGCCTGCATCTCGATCATGATTCCGACATCGTGAATTAAGCCCGCCAGGAATGCCTCCTCGGTCAAAACAAGTCCTGTCTTTTTCGCCAGGGCGAGTGCGCCTGTTGCGACCGCGACGGAGTGCATCCAGAGGTCGCGGGCGTCAAAATGAGAGCTGATTCGCTCCGCTCGAAATAGTTTGTGGAGACTTGTCGCGAGGGCGATGTTTTTTACAGCGTTGAAACCAAGTAATAAGACGGCGCGATCGATCGAACCAATCTTCTGCGGCAGACCATAGAACGAGGAGTTGACGACCTTCAGAATGCGGATACTCAGCGACGGATCGCTGGCGATGATCTTGTTGACGTCTTCCACGGTCGACTTGATGTCTTCCACGAGGCGTAAGATCTTGAGGGCGACCACCGGCAGCGTTGCGATGTGCCTGACGTCTTGGAGGCACATTTCAACGATGGGTGGCACCTCACTATCGACCGCGGCATTCATCTTGGCTTGGGTCATGCCGGCATCTCGCACTGGTGAATCTGGTTGGTCTCGTCGGCGGGAATTAGTATTGGTGCGCCGGATGACAATGCTTCGAAGTCGCGCGCGGTTGTCTTGAATGTCGGAGGAACCCAGTGCTCGAGATCGACAGCAGGCATCGGCTTCGCGAAGACATAGCCTTGTCCGTATTCGCAGCCGAGTGCCTGCAGAAGGGCGAACTGTTCGACGTCTTCGATTCCTTCCGCCACCACCTGCAGGCCCAGGTTGTCCGCCATAATCAGCACAGCGTGCAACAACGCGGCTAACTCGCGGACCTGCTGAATATTGGCGATAAAGGCGCGGTCAATCTTCAGAACATCGATCGGAAAATTATGCAGACACGACAATGACGAATGCCCGGTACCGAAGTCGTCCAGGTCGATCTTGATTCCCAATTGTTTGAGTTCCCTCAGCGCTGCTATGGCGATTTTCGGATCGCGCATGATCATGCTCTCCGTCACTTCCAGGTGCAGGCATTCGGGCGGAATGACATGCCTGGCGAGCGCTTGTTCGACGACCCCGACCAGATTCGGAAGGAGCAATTGCTTGCGCGACACGTTGACGTGAACGCAATGCGGCAGGTTGGTGCCGTGCGGTAAACGCCGCCATTCCGCCAGTTGCCGGCAGGCTTCGTCGATCACCCAGTTGCCGATGGGAACGATGAGCCCCGTCTCTTCCGCGACGGAGATGAACTCGGCGGGATTGATAAGGCCGCGTTGCGGGTGCATCCACCGCAACAGCGCCTCGACACCCTCCATCCGACCCGTTTCGAGCGAGACGATCGGCTGATAGACGAGAAAAAGTTCATTCCGTGAGACGGCTTCCCGCAACCCGCCTTCGATGCGAAGTACGGCTTGAGCGCGATCGCGCAGGGACTGATCGAAGATCGCATAGCGCGCCTTCCCCTTGGCCTTGGCCTCGTACATCGCCAGGTCAGCATCGCGGAGCACGTCGCAGGCCGATTCAAACCGATGATCGCTGGTGACGATGCCGATGCTGGCCGTGGCGACGACGGTATGAGGACCCAGCTTGTAGCTTCGCGAGAATACATTAAGCAGCCGTTCCGCCACCACGACCGCATCCGTCGGGCGGGAGAGACCGTCGAGCAAGACTACGAACTCGTCTCCCCCCAGCCGGGCCGGCAGGAACTTGTCGGTCGACTGAGATGTCTGGCGAATGCGTAGCGAGATCTCTTTGAGGAGTTCATCTCCCACGTTGTGCCCCAGGCTGTCGTTGATCAGTTTGAACCGGTCGAAGTCCAGGAAAAGCACCGCGAAGTGATCACCGTCTTTGCGGTCGATCACTTTCTGAATGGAACGCAGGATGGATGCGCGGTTGGGCAGACCCGTCAGCGTGTCATGAGAGGCAAGATCCTCCAGTTTCCTGGTCGTCTGCGTGTGCTCGGTGATATCGCGAAGCAGTCCCATGAACAGAGGCTCCGACTGCTCTGGCACATCGACTTTCCAAAGTGTCACAAGACATGGAAATTCCGTGCCGTCCCGACGGCTGGCTGTCAGCTCGCGGGACTGTCCCAGGAGTTTGGACGTGCCAGTTTGTCGGTAGCGGGACAGGTAACCGTCGTGTTCGGAACGGTACGGCTCGGGTATCACCACTTTGATGTTCTGTCCGATCAGTTCGTCTGGTTTCCAGCCGAACACCGTTTCGACGGATTTGCTCGCGGCTTGAACAATGCCCTGGCTGTCGACGGTAATCATCGGATCCAGCGTCGAACTCAGCATTGCCTGTAAACGGGCTTCGCTCGTGTGGAGCTTCAGCTCGCTTAAAGTCAGTTCCTGCGTGCGTTCCTGCACTCGAAGCTCGAAGCGCTGGTTCGTTGATTCCAGTTGGGCTTGGCGCTCGGCGCTGACGCGCATTCCTGCTCGACTGCGACGACAACTGGCCGCCAGAACAACGACCTCGAACAGAACCCAGGTTGTGTGTTCGATCCAACGGAATGGGCTCTCCACGAAGACGCCGTACACGGACTGCGGCCACAAAACACCGCGGATGGCGTGATCAACGGCGACAACAATGGCCGGGATGACCAGGAGCCGCCATTCGCGATAGAAGGACAAAAACGCTAACGACACGAAAATGTGGAAATGCGTCTCAAGGCGTCCGCCGGTGAGATGAATTAATAACGCCGACCACAGCACTTGAGCTGTCGCGATGACGTGCCGTGTCATTGGGCGGCCGGGATATTTGAGACCCAAGAACACCGGCAGACTGGTAATCGCGCCGCCCAAGAGCACAGCCGCCCAGACGTGCAGATGCACCTGGGATGTCGCACCGATCCATGTGTTCGGGGAGAGCCATAGCGCTGCGAAGATTCCTGCGATCCATTGCGCCAGCATCAGCACGACAAACAATCGGTCGGTCGCTTGGAAAATTTGGGAAGATTGTTGGTGGAACAACTCTTCCACTCGGACGGATACGGGCGCGTTTTCAAGGGGAATCTTTCGTTCTTCCATGGGTGCCTCTGCGAGGGCCTGATTCGTTAGTCTGACTCTACGACTGGACAACCGAATATAGGGCACGAGTTCAACAAGTGTGCCTTTCCTTGGACCAGTGATACGACCGCGCTGTGGCCAGAATTGTCGCCCTCGTGGCCGCGACCGGCGGTGATCCCACCGCTAAATAGCAGTCGGCCTTTGGCGTCGTAGAGCAGGACGTGGCCCGACGTTTCGGCACCAAACTGCGAGGCCGTCGCGGCACCGAGATCCGATTTGACTTTGACGCCAGGGATATGTGTGGCGGTCTCCCAAAGGTCCGTGTGCGACCAGTTGTCCGGTTCGTCGACCGGTTGGAAAAACAGGACATTTGCTTCGAGACCATCGCCGGCCTGCGCCAGAATCTCGGCCAGTTCCCGTAAGCTGGCTCGACTGCAGGGACAACGTGGGTGGATGAACATCAGTAAGGTGTTACGTTCGACCGCTCGTTGGATCGGACAATCGAAGGGCCATTCAGAAAGCGGTTTGCCAATCGCTCCGGCCGTATTGGAAAAGGAAATGACCATCGACATGCCGATCGCCACCGCCGTCAGCCAAAAGGCAGCGAAAATGACCGCAATCCGTCTTTTCTTCGTGGCCACGGTAGCCTTCTGACTGGTTGAACGGACATTCGTGCACTCGGTGGCGATCCACATTGGCTCACCCGCACTTCGATCAGCAGGCTGCTGCCGGCGCCCGCAAGCCGCAAAGTATGAGGGCGGCCCCGTAACACTACTGATCCCGAAGTCTACGCCGCGTTTTCGCAACGCCGATCATCGAAACGCGTTCTTTTGGGCAGCAAAGGACGCTGCGTGTCGTAAGAGTTAGAATCGTTACAATTGAAGGTGTTTGTGTCGCTTTGGCTTGATCCCCTTCCCGCGCCGCCGTTTTCAACCGCAGTCTACACAGCACTCACCGAAAACAGCGTGCCGCAGCAGTCTCAGGCAGCGCCGTCGCGGCCTTGGTCGCGCAGTACGCGGCGACCTGGGCGATGAGCTTCGGCCGGTCGATGGGCTTGGTGGCGAAATCGTCGCAACCGGCTGACAGGCATTTTTCGCGGTCGGCCGTCATCGCGTGAGCCGTCAACGCCATAATCGGACTACGATAACCCTTGGCGCGCAGCAAGGCAGCGGCTTCGTAGCCGTCCATGACCTCCGGCATCTGCATGTCCATCAGGATAACTTGAAAAGGCGTGCCTTTTTCGTGAGCCTTCCAGGCCTCCTCGACCGCCGCGCGTCCGTCGCCCCGACTCAACAAAAACGAGAAGCCCTTCGATCAATCGGTCGGCGGGCTTTTTGCGTTAATTCCCGGACATTTTCGGTTTTCGGACCGAGTTCAAACCGAATCGCCTTGGGGTAGGGTGTTTTTCTCGGAGATGCTGCAACCCTATACGGTGGTTGCTATTCCAACGGTTCAAACGGGTTGCTGGCAAAGATTATCGGGCCAGATACAATTGACCGGATTGAAGTCCGAGTAACCTGCTCTTCGTGTCGCGCTCAGCAGAACAAGCCGCGACCGCGTGATGAAAGTGACGTGTGCCGCATGAGATCAAAGTCCTTTCTGATCCTTTCGATCGCTATCGGAAGTTCACTGGGCTGGTTAGTTGCGAGCGACCGGCTTGGCTCGCTGCGACAAGTCAGTGGCGCACCACCGGCAGCGACGACCGCCAGC
>JAWXBP010000067.1 GCA_034440135.1 Planctomycetia bacterium | reverse complement strand
TCTCACGCAAATCACCGCCCAAGAACAACAAAACTCTTTCCGCAGATCAACCCAAACTCGCTTTCGCCATAGATTCACAGCCTAGGAGCGAAAGGGGACTGTCCTAAGCGACAACGTCGTGCGTCAGTGGCGCTACCGGCCGCGGATGCCGTGGTATTCGAGCGGCATCTCGTAGTCCTTGCGGAGTGGGTGGCCGACCCAGTCTTCGGGGCAGAGGATGCGGCGGAGATTCGGGTGGCCCGTGAAGAAGACGCCGCTCAGGTCGTAAACTTCGCGTTCGTGCCAATCGGCGGTGTTCCAGACGGAGGCGACCGAGTCGATTTCGGGCAGTTCACCCGGTGTGTCATTCTTCCAGCGCGGCAAGTTCACTTTGACAACGAGGCTGCGGCGATTCGGTACGCTCGACAGGTGGTAAACCAGTTCGAGATGCGGCTGCCAAGTGACTTTGGCCGACTTTTTGGCGTCCGGCTCGCAGTAGTCGACAACGGTAATGCAATTGAGGAAGTTGAAGTTGAGATCTTTCTCATCGCGCAGGTAGGTGCAAACCGGCACGATGCCCGCGGGCGCGACTTCGATCCAGGGATCGAGCGCTTCCAACTGCGAGCCGACGATCAGGCCGCCAAACTTCTTCTGCAACCGCTCAACAAACGCTTGACCGGACATGAAGCAATACCGCTCGGGTGAATAGGAGTGACACGACGATGACCCGTCACGCTAAGCGGCGAGGACCGGCCCTTCGTCCAACTCTGCCAAGCGAGGGCGTCCGGTTCCGGTGGCCCGCTCCTTGCTGACGGCACGAACCCAGTCGAGGTCGCCACGACGCCAGACATAAGCGAAGCCCACCAGCAGCACCGCGAAGAAGACGAGGATATCGCCCAGCGACATCCAGGACAGCCAGTAACCGGTGTTGCGGGCGACTTGCTCCGTCACGTCGCCTTGCACGGCGACAGGCACGCCCAGTTCCGTCAGCGTTTGCGACACCGCGGCGGGGGAAGGATCGCCGTTGAGGAGCTGCGTCGATTTCCCGAAAACCACCGCCCAGGGAAAGAAGAACGCGACTTCGACGTCGAAGATGATGAACAACAGCGCGACGACGTAGAACCGCAGGTCGAATTGCACGAACGCGGAACCGATCGTCGGTTCGCCGCACTCGTAGACTTCCTGCTTCTCCGGCGAGGGATTATCCGGCCGCAGGAACTTGCCGACCAGCATATTGGCAAACAGGAACACTCCGCCGACGGCCACGAACAAGGCCAGATAGGCGACGATCGATGTGGGAGACATGCGTGCTTCCAACCTGAGTCCCAGGGCGACCTTGCGATATGGACGGCCCCGAATCCGTAAGCCCAGATTCTAATGGGAGTGGGGGACATTTCAAGCGGTGCGTCTGACGATAGAATGCCCTGATGGCGTATGAACTGGAAAACTCGCACGATTCCGCTTCCGAACGGGCCCTCACGGTTTCCCAGTTCACTGGCATGGTGAAGGACCTCCTGGAAGGCGCTTTTCCGGCCGTCTGGGTCGTGGGGGAGATCTCCAATTTTTCCCGGCCCTCCTCCGGACATTGCTACTTCACGCTCAAGGACGACGGGGCGCAAATGCGGGCCGTGATCTGGCGTAACGCGGCCCAGCGGTTGCGATTCGATCTTCACGACGGCCTGGAAGTGATCTGCCACGGGGCCGTCGACCTCTACGCCCCGCGCGGTAGCTATCAACTGGTCATCGATCAACTGCAGCCCAAGGGAATCGGCGCGCTCGAATTGGCGCTACGCAAGTTGCGCGAGAAGTTATCGGCGGAAGGCTTGTTCGATCCGGCGCGCAAACGCCCGTTGCCACGGTTTCCTCGGCGGATCGGCCTAATCACGAGTCCGACCGGCGCGGCGGTGCGCGATTTTCTGCAGGTGCTCAAGCGCCGCTGGCTGGGCGCGGACGTGCTCCTCGCGCCGGTCCGCGTGCAAGGCGACGGCGCCGGCAAGGAAGTGGCCGCGGCGATTCGCCAGCTCAATGCGATACAATCCGACATCGACGTATTGGTCGTCGCCCGCGGCGGCGGCAGTTTGGAAGACCTCTGGGCGTTCAACGAAGAAATCGTCGTGCGAGCGATTCACGCCTCGCGGATTCCGGTCGTCTCCGCGATCGGGCATGAAATCGACGTCACGCTCGCGGATCTCGTTGCCGACGTTCGCGCGCTCACGCCTAGCGAAGCGGCCGAGCGCGTCGTGCCCAGCGCCGATGAATTGCGACAAACCCTGGGGCAGCACGCTCAACGGCTGCTCACGCAACTCCGTTCGCGGGCCACGAGCGCAAGGCTGCGGCTGGAGTCGCTCGCGGCGCGCCGGATTTTCCGCCGACCGTTCGCGACGTTGCAACAATCGGAACAACGCCTGGATGAACTGGACGCCCGCGCCGCGCGGGCGACTCGGCAAAAGCTCGCGGATGGTCGCCGGCAAATCTCCTCCACGGCGGCCAGGCTGGAATCCTTAAGTCCGCTCGGCGTCCTGGGGCGCGGTTACAGCCTCACCTTCCGCGAAGCCAACGGCCATTTGATTCGCGATGCTGGTGAACTGCAGCCGGGCGATCGCATTCGCACCCGGTTAGGGCAAGGTGAGGCGGTGTCCCGCGTGGAGAACCTTCTATAGCCGAGGTCTGTGACCTCGGCAGCACCGTCCACAACTGCGCCAATTTGTCGACTCGCGCCAACTCCCCGAGGTCACAGACCTCGGCCACAGAAGACGCTGTACGTCAGCGACAATAGCCAGACTCGGTACCCAAGCACCGCCAGGCCAACCACCACGCTCGTCGCGGAGGCCATCAACACGGCCCCGGCGGCGATATCGAGGGCGTCGCGGATGTCCGCGTTTTCGTCGGACGTAATCGCACTGGCGAGGCGCTCTATCGCTCGATTGAAGACTTCTGCGGTGAGCACGCCGCCGATTGCGATGAACAAGACGCACCATTCCACGAGCGTGCAGCCGAGCAGACCCGCCGCAACAATCACGGCGATGGCCGCCGTGAAATGGACAATAAAGCTGCGCTCCCCGCGCACGCCGACGGCCAAGCCGCGGAAGGCATAGCCAAATTTGCGGCGCCAGGTGAACGGCGGTTTTTGGAACGGGGACGGCATCAAAGGTTTGCTCGTTGTCCATCCGGCGAAGGGACCGGCGTATGGTAACATATCTCCATGAACGCCCCGACGCTGGAGGTGCTGTATGAGGACAATCACCTGCTGGCGGTGAATAAACCGGCTGGCCTGGCGACGATGGGCGCGGCGGCGGGCGAGCCCAGTCTGTTCGAGCTGGCCAAGCAATACATTAAGCGCAGATACCAAAAGCCGGGCGAGGTCTATCTCGGCGTCGTCAGCCGGCTTGATGCACTCGTGACCGGCGTCACGTTGTTCGCCCGAACTTCGAAGGCGGCGGCGCGGCTCAGCGAGCAATTCCGCACGCGCGACGTCGAAAAAACGTACTGGGCGATCGTCGAAGGGTCTAGCGTGCCGCCTTCTGGTGAATGCTTGGATTGGGTGCTTAAGGACGAAGCCGCGCATTGCATGAAGGTCGTGCCACAGCACATCGGCGGCGCGCTCGAAGCACGGCTGAGCTTTCGCCGCCTGCAAGTCCTCGGGGCGGGCACACTCCTGGAGATCATGCTCGAAACCGGCCGCAAGCACCAAATCCGCGTGCAATTAGCTGAGCGTGGCTGGCCGGTCCTCGGCGATCGCAAGTACGACTCGCATCGCACGTTCGGCTCTGGCATCGCCCTACACGCCCGCAAGCTGGTGATTGAACATCCAACGCGCCGCGAACCAGTCGAGATCGTCGCGCCGCTGCCGGCCAGTTGGGAACGGCTAGGTATTCCGCTCTCTGAAACCACACTTCCGTAGGGCGGGCCGCGCGAGTGAAAAATCGTGGTCAATTCGACCGCGACGCAAGCGCGCTCGCGAATTGCCAATTAGACGTAAGGCCCGCCATCGCGCAACCGGCGGGTCTCGCTCGGGCTTGCGTCGGCGTTGATTCATTATAGCGCAGCTACGGGAGACAAACTCCGCCGAGATTTGTACGGCGGCCCGCCCTACGCGAATTATGGATTCAGCGCCGCGAGGAGTTCGCTTACATAGCCGCCAATCTCGCGCAGTACGTCCGCACGTGGGCGTGTCGCCGCTTCGGCGGCGCGGCGGACGATGGCAGAGCCCACGATCAGGCCGTCAGCGACTGGGGCCAGGAGTTTCACGTGCGCTGGCGTGCTGATGCCGAAACCAATACAGACCGGCAAAGGCGTTTGCCCGCGCAGCCAGGCGACGTTTTCCAGTAGCTCCGGCGGCAATTGCGTGCGCTCGCCGGTGATGCCGGTGACGGAGACGTAGTAGATGAAGCCGGTCGAGGTTTCGGCGATCCGCAACGCGCGCTCGCGCGGCGTCGTCGGCGTCACGAGTTGCACGAGGCTGAAATCGTGCTTCCGGCAAATCGTCGACAGTTCCGCGGCTTCATCGACGAGCAAGTCCGGCACAATCGCACCGGCCGACCCGGCCGCTTTCGCCGCGACGACGTATTTCTCCAGACCGTGGCGGTAGATGATCGCATAGCTGACCATCGTCACGACCGGCGCCGTGATGCGCGGCGCTACTCCGGAGAGCATCTCCAGGATTTGCGGGAGCTTCACGCGACCGGCCAACGCGCGGGTATACGAAGCCTGAATCACCGGGCCGTCGGCGATGGGGTCGCTATACGGAATCCCCAACTCGCAAAGATGACTCCCGCGCCGCGCCAACTCGTCGAGCAGTTCGGAAGTAAAGGACAAATCCGGATCGCCAGCCGTCACAAACGGCATGAACGCCTTTTGCTTCGCGCCGCGTAACTTGGCAAACAACTGGTCGATCTGAGACATGATGGGCTGATGAAGAAATCGATTGTCTTGTACACAGAGGCGCGAATGTCGAATTTCTAAATCTGAATGACGAATCAAATTCAAATGTCTGAATGACGAACGATTCAGTTTACTTCTAACTCGTTCGTCATTGACGCATTCGGATTTGATTCGTCATTCAGATTTAGGAATTCGTCATTCCAATTCTCACCCCATCTCCACACCGCGGAGCCGGGCAATCTCGAACGCGTCTTTGTCGCCGCGGCCGGAGAGGCAGACCACGACCACGTCATCCTTGTTGCGTTGCCGGGCGACTTCCATGCCCTTCGCTAAAGCATGCGAGCTTTCCAGTGCCGGCAGAATGCCTTCGTTCCGGGCCAGCAGGTTGAACGCTTCGAGCGCCTCGTCATCGCGACAATAGGTGTAGCGGACGCGGCCGCTGTCTTTCCAGTAGCTGTGCTCCGGACCGACACCGGGATAGTCCAAGCCCGCGGAGACGGAATGCACGTCGCAGGTCTGGCCGTCGTCGTCTTGCATCACATAGCTGAAACTGCCATGCAACACGCCCGGCTGACCGAACGACAACGGCGAGGCATGGTCGCCCGGTTGCGAGGAGCGTCCGCCGGCTTCCACGCCGAGCAACTCCACGTCGGGCAAATCCACAAACGGATAGAACATCCCCGCCGCGTTGCTGCCGCCACCGACCGACGCCACGGCGATCGACGGCAGGCGTCCAAGTTGCTCGCGGCACTGGGCGATCGTCTCGCGCCCGATCACGGATTGGAAATCGCGCACGATCCGCGGGAACGGATGCGGTCCGACGACGGATCCGATGATGTAATGCGTCGATTCGACGCTCGACATCCAATCCCGCATCGCCTCGTTGATGGCGTCGCGCAAGGTGCGTGAACCGCTCGTGACTGGTCGCACTTCCGCGCCGAGCAATCGCATGCTGAACACGTTCGGCTTCTGGCGGCGAATATCCTCTTCGCCCATGTAGACAACGCAATCCAGACCGAAATGAGCGCAGGCCGTCGCGGTGGCCACGCCATGCTGCCCGGCGCCGGTCTCGGCGATCACCCGTTTCTTGCCCATCCGCAACGTGAGCAGCGTCTGGCCGACGGTGTTGTTGATTTTGTGCGCGCCGGTGTGATTCAAATCCTCGCGCTTGAGGAAAATCTGGGCGCCGCCGCAATGGGCGCTCAACCGCTTGGCGTGATAGAGCGGCGAGGGACGCCCGACAAAGTTTTTGAGCAGGTCGCTGAGTTCGGCTTGAAACGCCGGATCGGCCTGAGCGCGTTCGTACTCGACGGTCAATTCGTCCAGCGCGCGAGTCAGCGTCTCGGGCACATAGCGCCCGCCAAAAGGACCGAAACGGCCGCGGGCATCAGGAACAAGCGTGGTGGCGTTCGTCATATTCTCAATGAAGTTTTGTTGATGCAAAGGGGAATGCAACCAGCTTTGTAGGTCAGGCAAACTTTGTCACAAACGATCGTGCAAATCGGTGGATTCAGACATCAGGCCCCGTGACGCGTGTCCGCGTGATTGCCTGATACTCCTAGATCGCAGCCATGCGTCAGGCAATCCCTTTAAGTAGCAACGATTCTTCGATCACCTGGATGGTTTGATGTGGTGCGATCGCTTCGGGCGCCTTTTGGCTGACCTACTCGTCCATGCTTGAAAGCCGAGCGAACAAAACTTTGGGGGCGAAGATGCCTCCTGCAAATCAAGGCGTCAGCTTCTTCCTAACCGTCTCCGCCTGCTCCAATTCCTTGTCCCGCTCGAACGCCGCGACGGCCTTGGTCCAGGCTTCTTTCGCCTGATCCGCGTGTCCCAGCGCTTGATGGACATCGCCGAGGTGGTCGAGGATCACGCCGTCGGCGTCTTTTTCCTTCGCCGAAAGGTCGATTTCCACGAGAGCTTCCTCATTTCGGCCGAGCCGATGCAAAACCCAGCCGAGGCTGTCCCGGTAGGCCGCGTTCTCCGGGGCTTTGGAGACGGCGTGTTGCAGCATGGCCAGCGATTGCGGCAACCGCTTTCCTTGATCGGCCCAGAGGTATCCCAGGTCGTTCGAGGCCCCCACGTCGTCCGGGAACTCGTCGAGCACCTGCTCTAAGGATTCCTCGGCAGCCGGAAAATCTTTTTGGATTACATGCACGTTCGAAATGGCAAGCCGGGCGTCGCGGACGATATCGCGAATGGACGATGAACCATGTTCGTCGTCGGCGGACTCAATCAGCGCCGAGTACTTGGCGAGCGCTTCGTCGTACCTTTTCGCGTGGTACAGAATCCACGGCTCGCGCACCGCCAGGCGCGGATCGAGTTCGGCAGATTTCGCGGCTTCCCGCGCCGCTTCGAGCGCCTTCTCCGTCTCGCCGCTCATCTCCAAGGCGCCTGAGAGGTAATAGTGGAACGCCGGGTTGCCGTCCGGCAACAGGCGATCGTCGATGCCACGTTGCAGCACTTTCACGGCACCGGCATAGTCCTCGGCCATCATCAGTCCGAGGCCCCAGGTGAGCGCCACTTCGCCTTGACGTTCCGCCGCCAGCGCGATGGCCTGCTCGAAAAACTCTTGCGCGATCTCCATCCGCTTGGCTTCCAAACCCAACGTGGCGACGGCGTAAGCACCGCCGAAATCGAGCGGTTGATCGACGGAATTCACCCGCGCGCGGGCCGCGAGAATTAGTCCGTCCATCGTTTCTGGCGCGGCCGCCAAATCCGCGACCCGCTTGCTCAGCATTTCTAGCCCTGGCTCGCTGGCAGACACCTTGGCGAGCACATTCAGTAGCTTTTCGGTCCGCTTTGTCTCGCGATAAACCTCAATCAAGCCGGCGGCCGGTCCATAGAAGTCTTTGCCGGCGAACAACTCGCTCAGCAGTTTCTCGGCCGGTTCCCAGGATTGCGCGGCCAGATACTGCTCGGCCAGATATTCGCTCAGCGCTTCGTCGGTTGGGTTAGCCGCGTGTAGACCTTCAAGTTTGGAAATTTGTTCCGCGGCGCGTTCCTGCCGCTTGTAGACTTCGTTCAGCAGTCGGTACGGCGCCGCATGACGCGTAGACACTTTCGCGGCGAAGTACTGGTCGAGTTGCCGCAGCGCCTCTTCGTCGTTTTTCTCTTGGAAGGCGATCTGCGCCGCGCGGAACGCGCGCGACGGTTCGTCCTCATTCGCGGCGTAAGCCCGTTCGAAGGCTGTCCGGGCGCGTTCGAATTGTCCGGCGGCGAGGTAAATCTCGCCGAACATTTCCTCCGATCGATCCGGTTCGCCGAGGATTGCTTCGACGGTTTCGTCGTCAAGCTGATGTTCCTTCCGCGCCGCTAACGCGTCTTCCACCCGCACCAGGGCCGCCGCCGCTTTGGCATTGTCGCCGGCGCGATGATAGACCCGCACCAAGCGGGCGAGATGCAGATACTGCTCGCCGGGGTTTTCCGCCTTGGCGGAGACTTCGACGGCCTTCTCCAACAGCCGAATGGCCGACGTATCGTCGCCCCCTTGCACGGCGAGGTATTCGCCGAGCTGCCGCAAAAGTTGCAAGTCCGGCTCGCCCCGCTCGGCCAGCTTCACGGTGTACCGGAACGCGCTGTCGGTTTGCTGCAACTGAAACGCCAGTGGCACGATTTGCTTCAATGCGGCGACGGACTCAGGATCGCGCCGATAAGCGCGCTGATAGAGCCGCAATGCCTGGCGCTCGTCCCCCTGATCCTCCGCCGTCCGAGCCGCGGCAAAGAGGGCCATGGCGTCGATGCGATCCAGTTCCTCTTCGGTCCGCGGCGCGCGCGGCACCAAGGGCTCCAACGGGTCGTCGATCTCCGAATTGCCCGGGACCAGGATGCGTTCGGCCAACTGCACCGGTACGGCCGGTTCATCGGCCAGGCAGATCGCCGCGCTCGTGAGTCCGAACGCCACCGCAGCGACCCATGAATACTTTGCCACCATCGCACCCCCTCCGGCGAACGACCTGTCCGCAACCGCATAACCCGCAAAGTTTGACAGGTTGCATTGTAGCCCGGGGGGAGGCGACCGGCTATTGCGTTCGCGAGACGCAACGGCAGCGCCGCGGGATCATTTCAGTTCCGTTCCGGTGGAGCGTTCCGCCAGTTCCGTGAATTTTTCGGCGGCCTTGTCGTCACCGAGGAAGCGGTGCATCGTGGCGAGATTGTTATAAGGGACCTGCAACGCCGTGGCTTCGAGCACGCCTTCGTCGACGGCTTTTTCCATGAGCTTCGCGCCGGCGGTGGTCAGGGCCATCGCCTTCTCTTGCTGTTCGACGGACCAGAACGAGACCGCCATGCTGACCATCGTTTCGCCTTGGCGGCCGACGTCGGCCTGAAGCGAGGCCGGCAAGGCCTGCTCGATCAGCGGTTGCGCCTTCTCGAACCAAACGACGGCCTGTTCGTGTTGCTCGTTCTGCGCGACATACAACGTGCCCAGCCGGAAATAAAGGCGTCCCATTAAATACGCGTCGCTCGACAGCGCCTGCCGTTCTTCCCGGACGTGTTCCAACGCGGACGACGCCAGCGTGCCGACTTCCAGCGCCTGCTTGAACGCTTCCAATTGATGGTACGCCTGCATCGCATCGTACAGCGCCAGTCCGACCTGCCATTCCAGCTGCCGGCGACGAATCGGATCGTTCGTGGCTTCGAGTTGCTTGCCGCCCGCGGTTTGCAGCGCCTTCACCCAGGGCGTGGGATCGATGGCGCCCTTCAAACCGACACTCGCGGCCAAGGCCTTCGAGGCCACGCGCAAGCGATATTCCTCGCCAGCTTCATCTTCGGTGGCCAGTTGATCGGCCAGCGTCGCAGCGCGATCGAGCCACTTCGGCGCCGTCTTTTCCTTCTGACGCCAGAAGCCCCAGGAAATTGCCACGGCTAATTCCAAGTGCGCGTCGACCGCCACGATGCGTGCGGCACGGCGCGTGCGCGGCAATTCACTTTTCAACAGCGGTTCCGTCAACTTGATCGCTTCTAGCGAATAGTCGGCCGCCCGGCGATAGTCCCGATCTGGACCTTCGGCCACGGCTCGCGCCAGTTCCACGAGGGCCGGCGCAACGATTTCCGGTTTGCCCTCGGCAGCGGAAATCAGCTTGCGCGATTCGTTGATCGCCTCGGCAAAATCTCCTTGGTTACGCAGAATTTCCACGCGCGTTAAGCGATGTAGCGGGCTCTTCACGTCGAGCGCGACGGCTTCATCGATGGCTTTGCGAGCGTCATCCCAGCGCATCATCGCCAACAGAGCCTGCGCACGCAGCGCGTGCGCCCGGGCATTCGTGGCATCGAACTGGACGGCGTAATCGAGGTCCTTCAGCGCCGCCGTGTAATCGCGCTGCATGCGCACTTCGGCGCGAAGCAGAAACGGCAGGGCGTCGACCGGTTCCAGCACGATCTGTGCGACTTGCTTTTCCTTGGCATGTTCGGGATCGAAGCCGAACATTACGCCCCGTTCCGGATAGGCCTGGCCGAGCCAGTTTCCCTTGGCGTCGGGAACAATCACCGCCTGCACCTTTTCAAGCCCTAACTGTTCCGCCAGTTGCGGCGCGGAGAATGATTGATCCATGAAGATCACCACCGCCGCGACCGTCTTGTCGGCATAGCTGACGTCGATCTCCTTGAAAGGTTCCAGGGAGTAAATTTGATGGACCGTGCCACGATCCTCGAACGTTTGGAGCGGCTCGCCCCAGTTCGAACGCACCTCGTCAATCGTCGTCACGCCGGGGCGGACGCCGTTAAAGCTCGCGGTTTCGACTTCCTTTTCCACCGCCGGGTTCGCGTCCGCGGGGTGCGCGACGAGCGGTTCCGGTGCGGGGGTCTTCTCGGCAACAGGGGATTTCTTTACCCGCGCTGGTGTTACTTCTTCCTCGGACTCTGCCGCAGCGGCTGCTTCGGCTGCCGCCTCCTCGGCTTCACCTTCCATCGCGTCTTCTTCGTCGTTCTCCTCGTCCTCGTCGACGGGCGCTTCGAAATTTACGGGGTCGATCTCGCCGATCTCGGCCACGCCTGCTTCCGTCGGCTCTTCATCGCCGGCGGCGTCTAATGCATCCTTCTCGGCCACTGCCGGAATCGCCTCATCGTCCGGCGCAGCAACTGGCGGCCCGCCGAATAGCGGTTCGACCGGGGGCGCAGGTTCAGATTCCGACGCCGGCGGCGCGGGATCAGCGGCGCGGCAAGGCGTGAGCGCCAAAGAGATCGCCAGAGTGAATGACAGCCAGGACCACGGCGCTAAGCGACACATTGCGTCGTCCTCCATGAGTGACGCAGACGAATCCGACGGGGAATATTGCGGCGGGAGTATAGAGAATTCAGGACAACCGCGTCGAGGTCATATTGATTTCCGCCGAATGGCGCGTCGTGTTACCGGATTATTCCACGAGCAGGAAACAAAACACCCCCGGTTTCCGCTTGTTTGGGATGGGGCGACAGTCTCATTCTTGTAACTGGATTGCGCCTTTGCTCCAATGCGCAAAGCGTTGGCAGACACGGATATGATGGCGTTCGGGTGATCCAAATATGGCCGGTAAGAATCCCTCCTGGCGTTCCCCAGACGACTCGGGCCGCGAGCCCCCCGCGCGGAAACGCGCTTCCTGGCGGGAGATGACACAGTCGGTCCTCGGCATGGGGGGCGGGGGTCAGCGCTGGCGCGCCGAACCGCGTCCCAAGGCCACGGGCCGCCATGCCCGGCAGGCCCGCATCAGGTTGTTCAAGAAGCTGGCGGCGACGTTCGCCGCCCTGGCGGTCATCGGCGTCGGCCTCGCGCTTGAATTCAGGGTTTGGGGAACTACGCCGGTCATTACCTATTACGCCGTCGACTATGAAGCGCCGCTTCCTCCCAACGCCTGGGCCTACGAGGACTGCGAAGCCCTGCAGGAAGCGGGAGCACGCTCGTTCTTGAATCCGCTGGCGATGACCTCACCGCCAACGGCCGCGCTGAATACCAAGCCGGAGGCGATTCACGACGCCTGGCTGGCGTCGCTCCGCGAGGCCGTGGCTGCCGCTGCGAAGCGCGACTCGCACGATCTCGTCGTCATTTACCTCAGCATGCACGGTGTCGTGAACGACGGCGTCGCCGGCAAGCCTCAGCCTTGCCTGTTGCTTCCCGACGCCACTCGCAAAGGCGCCGCATGGGCCGACACCAAGTACTGGTTGCCGCTGGCGAAGGTGCTCGGCGCCTTGGAGGAAGAGGCGGTCAAACAAGAAACGCACGTTCTGCTGGCGCTCGATGCCAACCGCATCGACGCCGTCTGGGAGTTGGGCATCTTGCAAAACGACTTTGCGAAAGTTGCCCGAGACGAAGTTCAGAGCGGCGAGCGGCCGCATCTTAGCGTGCTGAATTCCACCGGCGTCGGGCAACTCGCCTGGAGCTTCCCTGAACTGGGACGTTCCCTCTTCGGCTACTACTTCGACAACGGATTGCGCGGCGCGGCGGACGCCGATGGCGATAAGCAAGTCGAACTCCAGGAACTGCGCGCCTATGTGGAATCGAACGTCGATCGTCGCGTGCGCGGCCAGTTGGGCGAAGAGGTTCGTCAGACACCGGAGCTTTGGCAATCCAAAGGGAAAGAGGACGACCGCGTTGTCGCCTCGTGCGTACCGAACTATCAGCCTCCGGAGCCCACGGCCCTCGCAGTAGACCGTCGCGACGTTGCGAAGGCCCTGGAAGTTTTTCAAACGGCATTTGCGAATCCCAGCGAGAACGGCTTCCGCCGCGCGCGGCCGCTGGCCTGGGAATCGCGCCGCCGTGATCTGTGGCGCGTAGAGCAACTGCAAGCAGCGGGCCAGGCCTATGCCGGCGCCGTAAAAGACCCCGCATTTGCGAAAATTGAGTCGGCACGAGCGCTGTTAAATCGCGCGAAGGCCTGGAGTTATGGCACCGAGGCGGCAGAAAGCCCGTTGGCCAATCTCGAGTTGAGCTTGTCATGGGCGACGCGATTCTCCCCCAAGGCACTGGCGCTGCTGACGAACGAACAATTCGCCAGCTATTCCAAACAGCTCAGCGACATTGCCGCCGGTCCGACCGCGCCCGTCGCGGCCACGGCGCCGGCAGCTCCCGCCGACGCCGCAGCGTCCGCGCAGGAGAATAGCGGCAGCGCCGCATCAGCGGCAGCGCCCGCCGATCCGGCGTCGGCCAAGGAAGAACGGAAGCTGAAGGAAGAGCCCAGCGTCGCAATCAAAACCGCTGTGGCATGGCGCTGGTTTTGCGATGGCCAGCGGACCAAGGCCGGCGTCGAGCGCGTGCTGGACACGCTACTGCCGACGAAAAGCGCCGGCGGTGACGCGACCCTCGCGGAACTGCAATGGATGCGCCTGTTGCTCCGCGATTTCGACGAGCAACTCTGGGAACGCAATTCGGCGCTCGTGATGTCCCTGGGACAGGTCCGCGACGCCAGCGAGCAGGCCGCGACGATGCTCGCGCAGCTTGATGCAGACCGGGGGGCTGCACAGCCGCTCAATCTCGGCGCTTTCGGCGTGCTGTCTCAGCGGCTCGAAGCGATTGAACGGCGACGTCGCGATTTCGAAGACCAGGCGTTGATCGGAGCCCCCAACCAAGCCGCCGGGTTACGCGAAACGGCGGACAAACTCGTCAAAGAGTATGCGGCGTTGCGGAATCTAGCCGCCAAGCTCGACAGCGCGCAGAGTTTCTGGGACGAGGCCGTCGCCGAATCGCCGTCGCTGCTTTCGTGGCAGGTCCGCCGCACGCGCTATGGTGCTGCATTGCTTCTCAAAGCCGACGAAACGCGAAAGTTCTTCGGTCAGCTCGAACAATTGGCGAACATGTTCGACAGTCCCGAACAGCTTTTTTCGGGCGCATCATCGGCCCCGGCCGATGGATCCGATTTCGCCGTCGCGCTCAAGAACGTGGAGAGCGCGGTACTAGAACCCCGTCGGACGTATAACGAGTTGAAAGGAGAGTACAAGCGCGAGCTCAGCGAAGTCGACAGAATTGGCGAGCGAATCAACGCCATTGACCTGCGGCGCGCTGAAATCCTCTTGGCTGGTCCCACGCCTGGCTTCGGGAATCGCGGTCAACTTCTCGCGCAGCGCGACCGTTTGGCGAAGTCGCTGTTCCATCGCACCGCGGACGCCAAGCCTGCCCCCAAGGAAAAAGCGATTCACGTCGAACCCTTGCAGGCCCTCGCCGCCTGGGCGCTCACGAGCACCGCCGACAACGGAGCGTCGCCCGTGGCAAGCGGTGGAGCGATTCGGGAACGGCTCGCCAGTTCGCTTTCGCTGACGTCGGAACTTAAGTCCGCCTGGCAAGAGGGCGATTCGATCCGACAATCGACCGCACTTCGCGCGATCGACCAGGAATCTCGGCGCTTGGCGATGTTGACAACTTACTCCTTCGGCGAAGGCGCAGTTCCAGAACCGTCCGCCGAACGCGGCTGGTTACGAGAAATGACGTTCGCCGAATGGCAGGGCCAGCGGCTGCTCGACGATTTCTGGGGCGACGCCGCCGAAAGTCTGGCGAACGCAGGTGATTCCCGGCAAGTCACGCAGCATTATTTTGAACGTGCCTCGAAAGGCCTTGTCGACGCCATGCAAGCGTTCGCGCGTCGTCCGGCGTCGGCGGACGCCAATGTCTCGTCGGAGGCGACCTCGGCGCTGGCGAAATGTTCGACTGATCTTACAAACAGCCTTCAGCAGCGCGTAACCGCCGCGAAAGAAGGCATCACGCCCGTTGTTCCTAAGCTGACGGCAAGACTGATCGACGCCACTTCCAGTTCCGTTCAGTTCCTAGAGCCTGCGACGACGCTTCCGGCAGGCCATGCCGCGGTCTGGATTCCCGGCGTCGACGGGTTAATTCCCGACGGCAACGAAGACGCCCTGCGTCGCAACGGGCGCGACGTCGCGACAGCTAACGGCAAGCCTCTGCCGTTCCGCTTCTCTTGGACGCAATCGGAAACGCCCGTGGCAGGCGACGAAGCGGAAAAGTTGGTCGCCACGATTTTATATCGCGGGCACTACTGGCGGAGTGAAGAGGCGATCCAACCGATCGGCGCGCCGTTGACGGTTTCCTACGAGCGTCCGGCATACAACAAGCCCCGGGTGAGGGTCATCGATCCGGAGGCGAACGACGTTGCGTTCTCCGTTATTTTGGATTGCTCGAACAGCATGGATGACGGTGGAATCGATCGGCTTGAATTAGCCAAGGATGCGATTGAAACCGCGTTGGCGCCGATCGCGAAGTCCGGCCGGAACCATGTTTCACTGTGGCTGTTTGGACACCAGGTATTGGTGCCTCGTCGGTCGAGCGACGAATCGCTTTTTGCGCGGCTGAGCCCCTATAGCGTGGAGCGCAATCTCCCGATTGTGCATCCCAACGACGATATCCAGCGGATTCACGATATGGCGCCACTTACCAAGGATTCGTTCGCCGCGTTGACCAGGAAGTTGGGCGCTCCGGACATCGTGCCGACGGGCAGCACGCCGCTGTTCAAGGCGCTGGCCCGGGCGCTCCAAGAGGACGACGACGCAGTGAAAGAAGCGAATCTTGCTCGGCGTCGCAATCGGCTGTCGCCCCTGCGCCGGCACCTGATCGTGATTACCGACGGCAACAATTTCCTCTACGAGAATGCCGGCGGCAATCGCATTACGTTTGAATCCACCGAGCAAGTGCTGTCCCCAGAGGCGTTTCAGCCCGAGGAATCGCAATTGGAACCTTTGTTTCGCGGCTACGCCAACCCGACGTTGGACGTCGTCGGTTTCCCCCTGCAGAAGGGCGAGACATACAATCGAGAACTCGTACGGTTGGCCGAAGAGCAAACGAACGGCTTGTTCGTGATTGTTAAGGACGCACGTCCGGACGAATTAGTGGCGCACCTCAAACGCGCAATTGGAATGCGGTCTTACCGAGTGTTTGATCTGGCGGGCGGGCGACGAAGCGAAACGACCCTGATCAATGACTCGGCGGAGATCAGTCCGATTCCCCCGGCTGGCGAACGGGTCGTTGCCAAGATCGTCGATGAAAACGTCGATGTTGCAAGCGAGCCGTTCCCGATTCTCCGCAGCGAAGCGATTAATTTGTACCTGCAGCCCTCGGGCGCCGGTCAAGAATTGGTGCATCGGCGCTACGTCGAGTTGGAGGGAGAACCGGAAACGACCACAAGCGCCGGCGTCTTGGTCACCGCCCACCAAACCGATTCCGCGCAAGGCCGAGGGACGCTTGATCAGGTGGTTTTCCGCGCCTCCCTGCAAGATTCCAACGAAACAAGGTATCTTCCTCCTCCGGCCGAAGCCTGGGCTGAATTCGACATGCCGCTGCCCGGCGGCGGCCGACGCACCTATCTGGCGTACGACGTTAACTTCGAGCCAAGGCGGTCGGCGGCGGTCTTACAATGGAACCTGCTGGACTTCCCTTTGGCGCGCATGGTCGAAGTGGCGGAGATGCGCATCTGGTGGCGCACCAAACGGTCGGAAAAACGTGCGTCGCGCGTCATCGCCGACCTGAAGAAGGCCGCCACGTTTCAAAATTTCCCCGGCGTAACGCTCCAAGCGCACGTCGAGGGGACGACATTGGTCGTCCAGGAACAGCATGACGAAACCCAATTACCGCCCGAACGTCTGTCGAACGGCGTGCCCTGGATTGGCATCGACGTCGCGCTGCCGGCGGAAAACGTCAAGTCGATCAAACGGGAGTTCTATCCCGACATCCGTAGCGCGCGTCATACGTTTGACATCGACGGGAGCGCCACAACGTCGATCGAAAGTGCCGAGATCGAGCTGCGCGAACTCGATTTTGAGCGTTCCAACGTCGCGAATCGCGATCTGAATTTCGCCACGTTCCCGAACATCCGGCTGCCGACGCACTCCGGCGCGTCGAACTGAGCCCGTCGGCGCCGGCGCAGATTCGCGCACCGTCAGACTCCAGGTGCCGCGCCTGCCCCGCACTGGTAAAACGCGCCGGCGCGCCGTTGGCCCCGTCAAGTCAGTCATCAACTATGCCGACCGAAACGAAGGGAGCGAACATTCCGTTTTGGAGGTCGAGCCATGCGCCGTCGATTGAGTACTTGGGCCGTCTGCATTGGACTCTGCGCTTTCGCCAATCTGGCGCATGCCGCGGAACCTGATGGCGCCGCCGTGGTCGTTGTCCTGGATTGCTCCTTGCGCATGGCGGAATCCTTGGAACAAGCAGGCGCCGGGACGACCGCCACACGCTTCGCCGCTTCCCGCGCGGCGCTGCTCTCAACGGTCTCCGCCGCCACGGCCCAAGAGGAAATGACGATCGGCGTCGTTTGCTTCGGACACCGATTGGCCTGGGACGAAGGCGAACAGCCGGACCTCGTCGAGCAGTCGGATTATCTTTCCCAGACGGCAGGCTTTCCCGCTATCAGTAGCCTGTTACCGGGCAACGACGTCGAAGTCCTGCGTCGCCCACTCCGTCTCTCCGCCGAAGACGCGCGTTTCGCGACTCCGATTCTTGAATCGTTGCGTGCGTGGAGCGCGGCCACGGTCAATCATCCACTGTGCTGGATGACGCTGATGGTCAGACTCAAGAAGATGAGTGCGACGCGGGGTTGCAATAAC
>JAWXBP010000066.1 GCA_034440135.1 Planctomycetia bacterium | reverse complement strand
GCCCAGCACTTCGTAACGCTCCAGGCGCGGCTGCCGCACGGTAGCGCTCGGGCCCGGCGTCATGCCAGCGCTCGGTTCGATCAAACGCCGCATCGCCTGATCGAGAAACGGCGAAGCGGAGGAGGACGCAAAGGCGTCGCGCGCGTGCTGCGCCGCCTGCACCGATGAAGCGCCGGCCAGTTCTTCGAGCCGCGCTTGGCATCGCCTACATTCGCCGACGTGGCTCTCCAACGAGTTGTCCGCGCGCTGCAATTCAGAACTTCGCAGCAACTCGCCGAGGGACGCATCGTCCGGGCATCGCGACTCGTCCATCGGCAACCGCCCCGCTAGGGTTCCACGTCGGCCAGCAACTCCTTGATCCTAGCCAGCACGCGGCACTTGGCAACATGCACCGCGCCGGCCGTCATGCCGAGTTGCTCGCCAACGACTTTGGCGGACTCATGCTGCACGGACGTGCGCCAAAAAGCGTTCCACGTCTGGTCGCGGAAATCGATCTTCGCCTTTTCCGCCGCCCAATGAAACAACTGCCAGGCGTGCAACTCGTTCCACGCCTCTTCCTCCTGCGCGTCGGGCAATTCGTGCAGCGCTTGCAATGCCTGCGTGTCCCCGGCGCCGATCGCCTGCCGCTTTCGCTTATCGGACCAGTCGCGGAGTTTGTTGCGCGTGATCTGATAAAGCCAACCGCGAAACGCGCCGCGCGCCGGATCGTAATCGAAGCGGCCGATGTACGTGGACACGGATTGCATCACGTCCTGCGCGATATCGGCGGCGTCCGCATCCTGCACGCCGCGTTTACGCAGATACGCATGGACCAGCGGCGCGTAAACCGTGACGAACTCATTCCACGCCGCAACGTCGCGCGCGTCACGGACTCGGATCAACAGACTTGGATGCGTCGTCGACATCGGCTTTCCACGCCCAGGATTTCATCGCCCCATCGGCCAAGCGCGAAGTTCCCTGCAATGTTACCGCTACGAAGGTTCTGACAACTCAGAGGTGCCCGCGAAACACGCAAAATAACGCGGAACACCAGGCCATTCAATCGGACAGTTGCGGGACGTCAATCAATGCTTTCGCGTTTTTCGTGAGTTTCGCGGGCAACTCCGAATCGCCAGGACGCCTTGTCGCATTATCCATGGGAATCGAGGCCCACGCCAGCGCCGAGCGGCGCTTCATACCATCGAAACCCCTTCGGTCGCTGTGAGTTCCGCATAGAGTTGCGACAATCGGCCCGCGATTGGCCCGCCCTTACCGGTGCTGATCGTGCGCCCATCGACCTTAATCACTGGAGTCAGCCCGCCCATTGTGCCGGTGCAGAACATCTCGTCCGCGCGATAGACCTCGGTGAGCGTCAGATCGCGTTCCGCCGCTGGGATGCCATGTTGCTGGCAAAGTTGCAGGACAGTAGCCCTGGTAATGCCTTCCGGACAGGCCACCAGGCGACTCGTGACAACCGCATCGCGATCCACGATGAACACATGCGTTGCGTTCGTCTCGGCCACAAACCCGTGCGTGTCCAGCATCAGCGCATCGTCCGCACCGGCCACGTTGGCTTCAATCTTGGCGAGGATCGACTGAATCAGATTGCAATGGTGAATCTTCGGATCGAGACAATCCGGCGGGAACCTGCGCACGCTGCTGGTGACCAACGAAATGCCGGTCGCGTCGTACACCGGCGGCTTGTGTTCCGCGAGCACAATCAACGTCGGTCCCGATTGATTGAGCCGAGGGTCCATGCCGGAGGTGATCTTCACGCCGCGCGTGAGTGTCAACCGGAGATGGACATTGTCCGTCATCGAGTTCGCGGCCAGCGTGCGGCGAATCTGTTCGATGATCTCGTCGTGCGCAGGAATCGTCGCGAAGGCCAAGGCCAACGCAGAACTGCGCAAGCGATCGAGATGTTCACGCAGCTTGAAAATCCTGCCGCGATAGAGCCGCAGCCCTTCCCACACGGCGTCTCCGCCCTGCACCGCCGAATCGAACGGACTCACGCCCGCCTCGTCCCGATGCACGAGCCGGCCATTGATGTTGACGATCAGGTCGCGGTTGAGAGGATTGAAGGTTTGGAGCATGGGGAAAGAAGTAAGTGGAGTGGCGAGTAGGTGAACTAGGTGAAGTAGTCTCGCCTAGCCGCGGATTCACATTCGACGCCGCACATCAGATTCTACTTCGCCTACTTACTACTCCACCTACTTACTACTCCACCTACTTACTACTCCACCTACTTACTACTCCACCTACTTACTACTCCACCTACTCCACCTCCTTCTTCTCAAATAATCGCCAACGGATTCCGCCGTTCCTCAAGTGTGCCGCGCGTGACGCCGACGCGGTTCGCCGCGCGAAGTTGGCTCCAGACGTCGCGCCCTGTGGCGCGGCCTTCCAGCAGCGCCTGGTAGAGTTGCAGCAACTGCCGCCATTCCTCCAGCGGCTGGTCGGTAAGTAATTCGATACGGAAATGCCGCACGCCGCGCGTGCGCAAGTCCGGCACGACTTCGGCAGCGCTTTGGGGCGTGGCGTTGAACAACGTGTTGCGGCAGCCAACGTCGGCCGTGAGCGGATGTTCCATGCCGACGCGATCGCGCAGTTCGACGCGATGCGTATCGCAGGGCCGGCCGCAATTGTGCTTGTTGGTGCCCGGAGAGAGCACGGAGCAGAATACACAATGCTCCATATGGAACATCGGCATATGCTGGTGAATCACGGCTTCGAGCGCTTCGACCGGCGCGGCGTTGACGAGCGCCACCAACTGATCGCGATTCAAATCGTATGACGCAGTCACGCGCCCCGCGCCGCGCTCGCGCAACCAGTCCACGGTGAGTTCGTTCGTCGCGTTCAACGAAAAGTCGCTGACGACCGGCACGCCGCGCGAATGGAAGAAATCCAGTCCACCCAGGTTGCGCACCAGAATGCCATCGGCCTCGTGCCGGGCCATCGCGGTGAAGATGCCCAACTCGCCCGGTTTCTGAATCCGCGGCGTGGCGAGAAACAGTTTCGCACCGGCCTGCCGGCCCTCGTGTACCGCATCGCGATACTCGCGAATATCGGAGAAGTCCGCATACAAATGCCGAACGCCTAATTCCAACATGCCGCGCACCTGCGACATGCCGCGGCAAAGTACGTGCAACGTGTCCGGCGACACGCTCGCTTGGCTCTGTGCCCTTTGCGCGCACTCAGCTCGCAACGCCGGCAATACCGCTTCGGTGCAGGGAATTCGTTGGGGTGGTTGCGCCGCGCACGTATCGAGCTTCGCCACCATTTCGTGCCGCAGCTTGCCCAACACGCTCAGCGGGAGCATGGGGCCGCCGTCAATTTCCGCGCGCACGCTGCGCAGCTCGAACTGCGTCCCGCCCAGCCTGCCGAGCTGCTCTTCCAGCACCGCGCTGGTGAGCGGGTGCTTGCGCGCCTCCGCTAGCGGGTCGGGCGAGGCCAGTTCGACCGTGTGCCCTTGCTCCGTGCGCGCCGTCACCCGTAGCGGTTCGCCCACCTTGGCCGTCGCTTCCACATCGATCATCAACCGGCGGCGCGGCGTGCCGCCTTCGAACGATTTCCGCAGCCGCGTCGTCAATTGCGGGTCATCGGTTTTCCAGATGGGTTGGCCAACGGACAGGGCGTCGAAATCGATCGCGCCATGCGCGAATGTCAATTCGACGAGTCCCTCGCGCACCGCCTCCGTCAGCGAGACTCCCGCGCGGAGTACTTCGTAGACGCGCCCGCCTTGTTCATCCTCGGTGGCGCGGTCGGCGTCGAACACGATGCCATCGCCGCGACGTACGGAGCTGCGCAGTTCCACGACGACGCTCTGCCGCAGGATGTCGTGAATCATTCCCAGCGGCACGCCGCGCTTGGCGGAGCTGAGCGCCGGAACCAGTTTCTTGTGATCGTTGCCATCGAACCAACCGTGCGAGAAGCCGCGCGAAAAGCTCAGCTCCATTTCTTCGACGTCCTGCGCCGCGAATTCGGCGGCCCGCCCGGCGAGCGCCTCGTCAATCGCCTTCCGATAGTGCCGCGTGATGTTCGCGACATATTCCGGCGTCTTGAGGCGTCCCTCGATCTTGAACGAACAGACGCCAATGTCAATCAACTCCGGAATCAGATCGTACGCCGCCAAATCCTGCGGGCTGAGTAAATATTTTTGCTGATCCAGATCGACGTCCTGTCCGTCGCAGACTAAGTCGTACGGCAAGCGGCAGGCCTGGGCGCATTGTCCTCGATTGGCGCTCCGTCCCCCGAGCGATTCGCTCGTCAAACATTGACCAGAATACGCCACGCACAGCGCTCCATGGACGAACACCTCGAGCGGCATCGTCGTCCCGGCGGCGATCTCGCGAATTTCTTCCAAGGACAATTCCCGCGCGAGCACCACGCGCTCCACACCCAAGGATCGCGCCGCTTCGATCGCCTCGGCGCAGGTCATCGTCATTTGCGTCGACGCGTGCAGCGGCAACTCGGGGCAGAGCGTTTTCAGCAATCGCGCTAGGCCGACGTCCTGCACCAGCAGCGCGTCGACGCCTCCCTCGATCAACCGCCGCGCCGTCCGTTCCACTTCCTCCAACTCGTCGCTGAACACCAGCGTATTCATCGTCACATAGCCGCGCACGCCGCGGCGATGCAACTGCGCCATCGTGTCGCCGATGGTATCGAGCTGAAAATTCGTCGCCCTTGCCCGAGCATTGAATCCGTGATCGAGCCCAAAATAGACCGCATCGGCGCCGTTCTCAATTGCCGCGCGCAGGCAGTCATGATCGCCAGCCGGGGCCAGTAGTTCCGGTCGCGAACGAGCAAGTGGAGGCGATTGAGAATCAGGCATAAGCTGGGCAAAACCGGAACAGGAAGCGAAGCCTTCAGAATAGACCTTCGCTGGGCGTCACGCTATCGGCGCATCGATGTAAGCCTGTGGGAGGCGTCTCCGACGTCGATTGGGAGCGAACGGCGTCCAGAATCGCCGACCGCTTTCTGAAATCAACGTCAATTCCATCGGCGTCGGAGACGCCTCCCATAGGTCGTTTCCAAATAAAAAAGCCCGGGGATCATCTCCCCGGGCATTGAGCGATTTTCTTAAAACCGTGCTATTCCTTGATCAAATCCCGCACGGTGCGGCCGGCGGGGATCATCGGCAGCACGTGTTCCTGGTACGGCACTTGGACGTCCAGAACGAAGGGGCCGGGGTAGGCGATCATTTCCTTCAGCGCGTCGATCAGTTCCGACTTCTCTTTCACGTGCCGGCCGCCGCAGCCGAAGCCTTTGGCGATGGTCACGAAATCCGGATAACGGGTTTCCGGCGTGTAACCGTCCCCTTGGCCCACCGCCTCAGGATTGTCCACCGGGCCCAAGTACGTGTGAGCGCGATTTCCTTCGTGGAACCGGTCTTCCCATTGCACGACCATGCCCAGGTGTTGGTTGTTGAGCAGCATCACCTTGACCGGCAGTTTTTCGCAGTAGCAGGTGGCCAACTCCTGGACGTTCATCAGGAAGCTGCCGTCGCCGTCGATGTCGATGACCAAGCGCCCCGGGTGGGCCGCTTGCACGCCCATCGCCGAGGGAAGCCCGAAGCCCATCGTGCCCAGGCCGCTGCTGGAAAGGAACGAGCGCGGGCTGCGGAACTTAAAGTGCTGGGCCGTCCACATCTGGTGTTGGCCTACGCCAACCGACACCGACGCGTCCTTGTCTTTCACGAGGCGCGACAACTCGGAGATCGCATGCTGCGGCAGGATGTACGGCGAGGTTTTGTCGTAAGTGAGAGGGTCCGCCTGCTTCCAGGCCGCCACCTGCTTGAGCCAGTCCGCGATATCCTCCGGCGCTTCGACGATCTTGTTCAATTCCCCGAGCGCGTACTTGATGTCGCTGACGATCGGAATGTGCGCGACCTTGTTCTTGTTGTGCTCTGACGGATCGACGTCGATATGCACGATCTTCGCATGCTTGGCGAACTCGGCCACCTTGCCGGTCACGCGATCGTCGAACCGCACGCCGAACGCCAGCAACAGGTCGCATTGTTCAACGGCATAGTTCGAATATACGCTGCCGTGCATGCCGAGCATGTCCAGCGACAACGGGTCTTCGTTGGGCACCGAACCCAGCCCCATCACCGTCATCGCGACGGGGATGCCAGTCTTCTTGATCAAGGTTCGCAATTCGTCCGAGGCGTTCCCCATGATCACGCCGCCGCCAGCGTAAATCACCGGCCGCCTGGCGCGCTTGATCGCCGAGGCCACCTGCGAAATCTGCCCCGGGTGCGCCAACCGCTTGTCGACGCGATAGCCCGGCAAGTTCATCGGCGCTTCGAAATCCGGCGCCGTCATGTTTTCCTGAATGTCCTTCGGCACGTCGACCAACACCGGGCCGGGGCGACCGGTCGTGGCGATGTGGAACGCCTCGCGCATCACTCGGGCCACATCGTCGACGTGGGTCACCAGATAGTGGTGCTTGGTGATACCGCGACAGACTTCGACGATCGGCGTTTCTTGAAATGCGTCGGTACCGATCACGGCCGTCTTCACCTGACCGGTGATGGCGATCAGCGGAATACTGTCTAGCTTGGCGTCGGCGATCGACGTCACGAGATTCGTCGCGCCAGGACCGCTGGTGGCCATGCAGACGCCGGGCCGGCCGGTCGAGCGAGCATATCCTTGCGCGGCGAACGCGCCGCCCTGCTCGTGGCGCGGGAGAATCGTGCGGATGTTGTTGCGGAACTTGGTCAGCGACTGATGCAACGGCATGCTCGCGCCGCCCGGATAGGCGAAGATCATCTCGACGCCATGATTGATCAACGACCGGACGACAATATCGGACCCGGACATCATCTGCGACGCCGTTTGAGGTTTCACGCTGGTAGCCACTCGAGTTCGACCCTCCGCATCAAAGGCACTTTTTCCAGGTTTCCATCCGGCGCGCACATCGAGCGCCTTCCGTATCGGAACCCTCTAACCTACGTGGTGGCCGAGGGTTCTGCAACTGTTCGTCCACTCCCTTTCCCCTGGCATACCACCAGAATGGGTGGCACCGCCGTGTTTCGGTTGGCTGAGTATAGACAGACAAACGTCAGCTAGGTTCTCTCGGATTCCGTGGCTCGAATAGCCGATCCGCCGGCTTAGGCGATACACTTACTCCAAGCACTGTTGTGGGCGCCGGTTTTCCTCGCCTCATAGGTTCGATATGTCGCAACGCCTGCTGTTCACCTCGCTACTCCTGTTGTCGGTCACGGTCCCTTCGTTCGGACAGGACGCATCCTCCAGCGACCCTGCCGCGGGCGATCTCAGCCAGTTGCCCGCCCTGATCCAGCAGCTCGGGAGCGCCGACTACGACGAGCGCGAGGCGGCCCAAAAGACGATCGAGGCGTTCGGCTTCGAGGCCTTCGACCTGCTTACCGAGGCCGAAGCTGGCGACGATCCCGAGATTGCCGCCCGGGCGCGGTACCTGGTACGCCGCATGCAAGTCGAATGGGCCGCGGCGACGGACAGCGCCGAAGTCAAGCGAATCCTCGCCAATTATGCCCAGGGCGATGATCGGCTACGCAAGCAAACCATCGAGGCCCTGGCCGCGCTCCCCAATGGCGAAGGGCTGCCGGCGCTCGCGCGCTTAGTGCGTTTCGAAAACGCCCAGTTGCGATCGAAACAGGCCGGGATTCGCGCCGTGGAGAGCCTTTCCAAGCAAGGGGCGCTCGGCGACGATGTGGTGACCGTGGTCGAACGCACGCTGGGGCAAAGCAATCGACCCGGCGCGGATTGGATGCGGACCGCGCTGCACCGGCAAAGCGATCCGGCGGCCGCGATCGACGCCTGGGGCAAGCAGGTCGAAGCGGAGCAGGAAACCTTTCGCACGTTCCCGCAGCGTTCGCACGTCGATTTCATTCGCGCGATGATTCGCGTGCAAGCCGAATGGCTGCAAGGACTCGACCGCCGCGAGGAGGCGGACGTCGCCATGCGCCGGCTCGTGGCGCTCGACCCTGGCACGAACCAATCGTTGCAGGAACTCGTCCAGTGGTTCACCGATCGTCAGGCCTGGCACATGCTCGACGAGTTGCAGCGCCGCTTTGACGATCGCATCGAGCGCGACGCGATTCTGCTCTACCGCCTGGCCTCCGCGCGCGAACGTCAAGGCGCGCCCGAGCAGGCCGAAGCGTTGGTGACGAAAGCCCTCGCACTGTACGACGAAGATCCAGCCCGGCATTACCAGGTCGCCCGCATACTCACCGCGCTGGCGATGCGGCGCTACGCGATTCGCGAACTGGAAAAAGTCGTGGCGGCCGGTCCGCCCGAAGCGATGCACGTGCTGGAATCCCGCGTGTTGTTGGCCGAGGCGTATTACGACCGCGGAGACAATCTGGCCGCGGCTGCATCGCTCAAAGCTGCGCTCGACGCCGTGGAAAAAGCGCCGCCACAGGCCCGCATCGCCGAAACGCTGCGGATGCGCGACCCAGCGTCGATGCAGGCCCGCATGTTGTTCTGCGAAGCGACCGAAGCGGCGAAGACCGATCCCGCCGCGGCGTCCGAAAAACTGCTCGCGGCCCTCAACGCGGACGAATCCGACCTGGACGTGCTGATCGCACTCCATCGCCACGAGGGACTGACCGACGACCAACGGCAACGCGTGCGCGGACTGATCGTCAAAGCCGCCGAATTGCAGCGGATGGTAATTCGCGACAGCTCGCGCGACGCTACGCCGTATAACCAACTCGCCTGGCTACTCGCCAACACCGACGGCGACCGCCAGGAAGCGCTGGCCTGCTCGCTCAAATCGCTGGAGCTCAGCCCCAACGACCCTGGCTACCTCGACACGTTAGGCCACTGCTACTTCGCACTCGGCGACTTCCACAACGCGATCAAAACGCAAGAAAAAGCCGCTGCGGCGGACCCGGAGTCGGGACTGCTGCTGCGCGCCTTGGAACGATTTCGAGCAGCCAAGGCCGAGCAAGACAAAGAGCGACAACGAACTATTTCGAATGAATGACGAATCCTTGAATGTTGAATGGGACGCTGTAGGGCGGGCCGCGCACACGTAAGCACATCGGGAGGCAATGGACGTCGGCACGGCATTTAGTTCGTTGAATGCGAAATGTAAGGCCCGCCGATTAGCGCGCCCGGCGGGCCTTACTTTGGGGTGTCAAGCCGACTTCCTGGCTCTTAAGAATTGCGTTGGCACAATCAGCCCAGCGCTTGCACGTCCCGCCCTACTGTTTACCTTTTTAGCGCTACAGCACGCTGAGCGACGGTAGCGGTGCCGCGCCTGCTGTCTGTTGCCGAGCGAGTTGCTTCGCCAACTGGTAGCAAATGCGCTCCAAATGCGGCGCTGACTGCGGATCGTCGAAGTTGCCGGCGATTTTGCCTTCGTCGCCGTTGACGCGCATCTGAATCTGAATCGGCACTTCGCCGAGGAAGGGGATCTGTAAGTCTTCGGCGCGTTGCCGCGCGCCGCCGTGGCCGAAGATGTCGTAGCGCTTGCCGTTGTCGGGGCAGAGGAAGTAACTCATGTTTTCGACCATGCCGAGAATCGGGATGTTCACCTTCCGGAACATCGCGATGGCTTTCACGGCGTCCAGCAGCGCCACGTCCTGCGGCGTGCAGACCACGACCGCGCCGGACAGCGGCAACAACTGCGATAACGTGAGCGCGATGTCCCCCGTGCCCGGCGGCATGTCGATGATGAGGTAATCGAGCTCTCCCCAGGCGGTATCGCGCAAAAACTGTTGAATCGCCCCGTGCAGCATCGGCCCGCGCCAGACGACCGCCTGGTCCGGATCGACGAGCAGGCCCATCGACATCACTTTGAGCCCGTCGAGATTGGCGGGCGTGATCTTGCCGTCGCGAATTTCCGGCCGGCCGCTGAGACCAAGCAACTGCGGCACACTCGGGCCGTAGATATCGGCGTCCATCAGCCCGACCTGGCAGCCCAGTCGCTTTAAGCCGAAGGCGATGCTGGCGGCGATGGTGCTCTTACCGACGCCTCCTTTGCCGGAACCGACCGCCACGACGCTCTTCGCGGTCAGTCCGATCTGGCCCAGTTGCATCGGCGGCCGCTGATGGACGACCAACTCGACCTTAACTTCCGTCAATTCCGGAAATCGAGCCAGCAGCTTCTCCGTCAATTCCTGGCGCACGTCTTGCTTGAGCGGAGACGAATGCGTGGTCAGCCCCAACGTAACGGTAAGACTCGTGCCGTCGAGGTGAAACTCGCGCATCTGTCCCTGCTGTACAGCGCTTCGACCCGTCTCCGGATCTTTGAATTCGGCCAGGCAAGCTTTCACGGCTTCAGACGAAACGGACATTGCAATACGCTCACGGACGGATGTTGGGCAGAGTCGACGACCACGAGATTCTACGCGTGGCAAGCGCCTCTCGCGTAGCCCCCGACTTGGCGGAACGGGGGCCTTGAGTGAGTTTGTACATCCACGCTGTCCAACGTTAAGCCCAGGGAAGGCACTCGAAGTCGTGGCCACCTAGCAAGACTTCGGTGGCCTTCCCTGGGCTTGGCGCGAACCCATTGTTGTGGCCGGTCTCCCGACCGAGCCACGTGTAACGCCATGCGTCCTTGGACTTCCGAGGGCCTTCCCTGGGCTTGGCTTGGCCACAGCGCCGGACTACAGACTAGAATAGTCAGCGGCCACTAGCCTTTCGCCCCAGGAACTTTTCGCCCATGCCCGCCGAGCCGTCGCGATCCGCCCGTTCGCGAGTTTCGCTGGAGGAATTCTGGCGACTGCTGGACGAAAGCGGGTTGTTGCCGCCGGACCGCTACGAGCGAGTCCGCGAGGCCTTTCAAAAAGTGCCGCGCGAAGGGGGCGTCGAGGACGCCCGACCGTTCGCCAAATGGCTGATCGGGCAGGGCGTGCTGACGCGCTATCACGCCAAGGCCTTGCTGGCCGGCCAATCCGGCCCGTTTCGCTTCGGAAACTACGTCATTCTGGAACCGATCGAGGAAGGCCCCTTAACAGGACTCTTTCGCGGTCGCGCTGCTGACTCCAACCAGATCGTCTTGCTGCGATTCGTGGTCGGCCGTGATTTGAAGCGCCCCGAAATCGTCGCCCGATTGAAAAATGAACTCGACCGCTGGCGCCAGCATGCGGGCCCGGGATTGATCGTGGGCCGCGAATGGATCGACGCCGGACCGTTCAAGTTCTTTGTGATCGACGAAGTCAGGGGCGAACCGCTGAGCGAGCGCCTCCGCGTGCTGCGCGTCCTACCTAGCGATCGCGCGTGCCAGTTCGTCGCTGCTGCGGCCGCAGCGATTGCATCGCTGCACGATGCCGGCGTCGCGCATGGCGCGATCGCCACGGCTAACATTTGGATCGACGCGGAAGGACACACCAAACTGCTTGGCTTTCCGCTCGCGCGGGAACCGCTAACGGCGATTGACGGCGCTGCAATTCCCGCCAGCGACGTCGTGTCGCTCGGCAGCGTGTTATACGAGCTACTGACCGGCCAGCTGCCGTTCAAGTCGAACGAATCGCCGATTCCGCCGGATCAACTGAATCCGGCGGTTCCCGCGCCGTTAGCCGAAGTTGTGATGCGCTGCTTAGCCACGCAATCTTCGATGCGGCCTACCAGTTCCGCAGAATTCGCCGCTCTGCTTGCCCCCTGGACCGGCGAGCAAGTTCTAGCCGGCGCGTCGGAGCGGCCGGCGATCAAGATCGACGTTGCGCCCTCAACCAGCGCCGCGCCCATTTTGTCGACGCCTTCGGCCGCGCAACTCGTCGAACAACTACGAGCAAAAAAAGTTCGCGATCAACGTCGCGCCCGGCTGTTGGGCGTCGCCGGCGTCATACTTTGCGTCATTGCTGGCGTAGGCGTTTGGCAATCCGGATACTTCGACGCAGCGCCCCTGGCCGTTCCCACGCCTCCCGTGGCGCATGACGTCACACCGTCGGAACCGAACGCAACCGAAACAATCGTCGACGTGTCGCCCGACGACAAGGCCCAAGGTTTCGGCGAGCCGCTGTGGGAAAGGCCGCTGCAAGGTGCGCCTTGGAACTTGGCCTACGTGCCGTCCGGCGCACAGCTGATTGTTCAACTCCGTCCGCGCGAGTTGCTGGCCACCGCGGAAGGCGAACGACTCGCGGCGTTGCCTGGGCCCAGCGGCGCTTGGTGGAACGAGACGTTGCCGGCCATCACCGGGATTCCGCTCGCTGACATAGAACAACTCACACTCGCTTTTCTTGATGAGAGTCAAGGCGCGATTCCGGTCATAGCGGTAGTCCGGCCGGCGCAACCATGGACGATCGTAAGCTTCGGCGCACTTGCAGAGTCCGCCCCACGCGAAGCGCCGACCGGGCACGTTGCGCGAACCTTTAAGGGTCGCGTGCTGGTGTGCCCGACAAAAAATAGCGACGAGCCCATCATGCTGAGCCTGCCAGGCAATGATCCGGCGCTGATTGACGAAGTCGTTGCGTCGGCGGGAGCGCCGCCCGTGTTGCGACGCGAAATGGAATCGCTGCTTCGATTCACGGCCGACGATGCGCAGCTCGGCGTCATCGCCGCGCCCAGCTATCTCTATGAAACCTGCCGGCAGTACTCATCGTCCGCCGCCGAACCCATCTGGCCGCTGCTGGAAGATTGGCTCGGGCGCGAATCGCGCGCGGTCATGGCGCTGGCCCGCTTTGATGAGAGCGCATTTTTCGAAATCCGCGTTGTCGGCGACCCAACCCTGTCAGTTCGCCTGAACGCCGATGCCTGGCGCGCGCTGCTCGACTCCGCGACGAACAGCACGCGCGACTTCCTCGCCACCCGGGCGCTCATCCCGCACAGCCGCAAAGTGCTGATGCAGTTCCCACAGATGGTCCAGGTGCTAGCCTCGTACACGCGGCTCGGCGCGGAGGACGAGCACCTCGTAGTCCGTAGCGAACTGCCGCCGGGCGCGGTCCACAATCTCTACCTGGCCAGCTACCTCGCGGCCCGCGAACCGCCGCTCGGCCAGGACAGCCCGTCAACGGCGACACCCGCGGCGGACCATCCTAAAACCTTGGCGGAAAAACTGTCCGCCCGGACAACGCTCAGTTTCCCCAATAATTCGTTGGAGACCACGCTGAACCTGCTGGCGGAAGACGCTGGTTTTCGCGTCTTAATCGAGGGAAACGACCTGAAAATCGACGGGATCACCAAGAACCAGCCGATCCGCGATTTGAACGAGCAGGATCGGCCCGTCGGGGAAATTCTGCGCACGGTGCTGAAAAAGGCGGATCCAGCAGGTAGATTAGTATATCTGGTACGGACATCCCCAGGGACCGAGGAAGAGGTCCTAGTCGTGACCACGCGTGCAGCCGCCGCACAACGCGGCGAACCGCTGCCGCCGGAATTGGAATCGCCATGACGGAAGGCTCCCCCGCGCTCGCCCCGATCGCGCCGGAACTATTCAGCGTCGAATGCACAACCTGCAAGGCCCGGCTGAAGGTGCGCTCGGTCG
>JAWXBP010000065.1 GCA_034440135.1 Planctomycetia bacterium | reverse complement strand
GCGGTGGTGGCTTTGCTACCACCCCGACCACGAGGAAGATCTGAAAGCAATGATCGCGAAAGACAGAACACCAGCATCGTGACGTGGCGGCCAAACCGCCGCCATCCTGAGCAGTCTCACCAGCACCGCCCGCCGCCACAACATCGACCCGCAACTGTACCTGACGCAACTGCTGACCAACCTCCCGACCACGCCGATCAGCCAGCTCGACGATTGGCTGCCGGACCGCTGGCTTCAACTCCAAGCACACCAACACGATCAAACGGCGGCGGTGTAGTTCGCGTAGCGCTCACCGAAATCCAAACAGAGATTCGAAAATGTCTCCGGCAGATAACCCGCTTCGGTCGCTGCAACACACAACCCTGAGCCTCAGCGATCCGAGCTACACGAGTGCGGCCTGATCGTCCAGCACCTCCAACAGTATCGGCCGCGCGCTGAAGGGCGAAGCCGTTGTCGCCGGTCGCGCCGTCCCAAGCCGAACCACTCTGGTTTCGGCGGCGCCGGTGGTGGTTCCATCCGGGATCGATGCCGCCGACAGGCTTGTGCCGAATCGACTGGCCAGGATCGTGAAATCGTCGAGGTTCACGCTTTGGTCGTAGTTAAAGTCGCCCTGACTGAACACCCGGCTCGGCTGGCCGAAGCTTGCGGCGAGGGACGTGAAATCGTCGAGGTTCACGGCACGATCGCGATTGGCGTCGCCGGCAAGGACGAAGAAGTCAGTGACGAGATCGTCGCCGCCGATGCCGTCGTTGTTGCCGTCGAGCGGCTGGCCGTTGGGACCGGTGATTCCCGACGCGGCGAGGGTGAGACGGTAATTGCCGTCGGGGAGGACGCGCGTCGGTGTGCCTGAGACATGGAATCGCGCAACGCCTGCCGTCGGGTCGTACGCGAATCCAACCTGAGCCGGCGGAACCGGCTGGCCGGTGGAGAGGTTGAAGAGCGAGGCGTCGGCCGGCGCGAGCGACGCAACGACGTTGGCGGTAAAGGCGACGCGCGGCGCGGGCGGGAAACGGTCGTATTCATACGCGGCGCTGGTAACCGCCACCACGTTTGGCGACGACGCATCGCGGAGCGCGAGATCGGCCGTGCCGGCGCTCGCGCTCACACTATACCCCGCGCCGCTCTGAACGGCGACTCGCGCCAGCTCGGTCCCTTCAGCAATGGCATCGGCGACGGGATAGACCTGCAACCGCACGGCGTCGTCGCCGGCAGGAATGGTTACACTCGTCGGCAGGTTGGCGTAGTCTGTGCCAGGTGCAGCCAAGCCAGCGCCCGCTACGCCTGTGATGTTGACGACTAAGTCGAGGGCGTTCGAACCGGTTCGGCGAACCTCGAAGATGCCCGGCGACGAACCATCTTCGCGCACGGCATCATTGACGCGCACTACAGAGGCCACATTCGGTCCCGGGTTACCCGTGACGGTGATGGTTGCACTTTGCGGCGTGCCGATGAAGCCGTAGCCATCCTCCGCTTGTGAATAGAAAACGTAGGTTCCGGCATTCAATCCAACACGGAAGACAATTCCCCAGTCGTCGACGGCGGTGTAGTCGATTCCGGCGACGATGTCGCCGCCAACGCCGGTTTGAAGTCCTGCGATATTGTTGCTTTCGCGATAAAAACGCACAACGCTGGTGGCGGCTTCGGGATTGGTCGCCTCCAGCGTAAGAATGAGACCACCTGCAATGATCGCGGCCGATGGGACGAGTGGTCCCGTGAGCGGACCTTCCCGTCGCTGGCCAAGATTGATATCATTCAGCGACGCACCGGCAGTTGCGGTGATCGAGAGCGCGCCGCCGGTGTCGCCGTTGGTGGGAACCCAGCCCGCCGGACCGACTGCGCGCAGGGCTAGCGTGCCCGGAATGGCCCCGGTGAGTGTGTAAGCGCCCAACCCATCGGTGATGGCGTTCGCCTCGCCGACATCGAGCGCGCCATCGAAGTCGGTGTCGGTAAAGACCGTCCAGCCGCCGAGCGATTGTTCGCCACCGTCGAAGATTCCATCCAGATCTGCGTCGGCAAATACGAAGCCCTGTAAAGTCGCGGGCTGCGCGCTACCGTAGTCGCCGCCCGAGATGGTTTCACCGATGCCAACCGTGATCGTCCTCGTCGGCGGTGTCGTGAACACAAAACCTGACGTGCCTTCCAGCACGATGTCGTGCGACCCGCTTAACAAGCTTCCGAGCGTGTAATTGCCGCTCGAATCGGATAGCACGAACGGCTCACCGAGCTGGTACGTGCTGTTGTGATTGAGGTCGTCAAATATGCGCCGGCCAACCAGACCTAGCTCGCCCGCATTGATCGCGCCATTTCCATTGAGATCGTTGAAGACTCGGCCGCTGACCAAGTTAAGATCGATGTTGGGTCCGTCGGCGATCTGGACCGTAGCGACCGCAACATTCTGGCTGTACAGACTCGAAGGCAAAACCGTGACGTCGACGAGTTCGACGCCTTCTGCCAGATTGTCGGCGATCGGAACGATGTCGAACGAGACCGAAGATTGGCCAGCCGGAATGAACACCGAAAGCGGAATGAGTTGATAATCGACGCCGTTGGTGGCTTTGTTTGCGCCAGTGGATAGTGCCAGGAACACGCCAAGAGGAATATTCGTCGCACCGGTTCGGCTGACGGTGAACCGTCCGGGCGAGCCGGGCGTTTGCTCCGAGGTATTAGGAATCGTTGGAGCAATCGAAACCACCGGCATCGGACTGGTGTTGAGCACGTTGATGGTCGCGCCGACAACTTCAAACTCACCGCCCGCGTCGGAAGCCCAGCATCGCACATTGTACGTTGCGGCATTGGCGTAAACCTTGGTTCGGC
>JAWXBP010000064.1 GCA_034440135.1 Planctomycetia bacterium | reverse complement strand
CTTGCGGTGGCCATTTGAAGGCAGATCGCCTAGCCGACGTCCCTTTGGCACTTCCAGCGCAATCCAATACTCGACAAGACTTTCGTGCCTTTCGTGTTTCCTTCCGGATGCCCGGAAAAAGTTGTGTAGATACCAATGGTCTCCTGACCGTGCCACGGCGGAGCGGGTGATATCCGGAACTGGAGACCTGCGGTCGGGCCGGTGGCACGGTCGGGAGACCGTGCCACAACATGGGGCCGTGCCACAACATGGGGCAGCTTAGGTTGAATCCGCCATGATAGGGGCGAACTAAAGGTGTCGCAATCGGCCGCGACGCGGGGTGGTGTCCGATTTGGAATCTACTCGCCCTTGGTTATTTGGATCACCATAGAGAAGAACGCAACGGTCGCAGCCACTGAAAAGAGAATGCCGAGATACCACTCTGGCGATGGCCTCAAAAGCGAGTATGCAGCAATTCCCACCTGTATGAGGCCAAAGGCGCAGGTGATTGCAATCAGTCGCTTGTCTTTTTTCAGCGGCCTTGGATTGCTGCCATGAGCTAGAGGCGACTTGTACGGGTTGTCGTCCATCCCGCCGATTCTACACTCCCGCGCATAGGGAGCGGCGGTCAAATCGCCACATCGACCAGCCAGCGGGATTCATCTAACTGCACGACGTCGATGCGCACGCTGGGGAGAAATGCTTGGATCGTGTTGATGTTGGTGCGTAGGTGGGAGGTTGGTTCCAGGGTGACGAACGCGCCGCCGGCGCCGATGGCCAAGGGGAGTAGTAGTTGATCGGCCAGGTGTTGGCCGACGGCGGCCGTGGTGTCGAGGTAGCGCCGGGCGTCGGCGGCGGCGTAGGCGGCTACGTCCTCGGCGGGGAGGCCTTTGCGGCCGAAGCCGGTGGCGATCTCGGTGACGTGCTCGCTTTCCACGGCGACGCAGACAAAGTTACCGGGGCCTTCCGATTCATCGCGCCGCTGCGCGGTCAAGAACGCCGGCTTGAGTTGCAGCCGTTGGCCGATCACGTGCAGTTCTCGTTGTGCGACGTGGGCGGGCAAGTGGGAAACGACCGCCGTGGCCGAGACGCGGCGCAATTCGCCGCGCTCCAGTAGATCGAGGCGTTCCCATTTCTCGACCGGTTCGACGCGTAGCTCGATCTCGCCGCCCCCTTCCGGGTAGTAACCGGGCCGGACGAGGGTCGCTTCGGCATGCGCGCCCAGTCGCGCGGCCAAGGGGAGGAAGGACTGGGAGAAGAACTCGAACGGCGGCGCGAATTCATTATGCGTGCCGCCGATGACTCGCACCCAGGAGCCGCCGTCGGCCAGCAAGAGGGCCGGCAGGACGGTTTGCAGGACCAGGGTCGCGGAGCCGGCCGAGCCGATATCGAATTCGAACTCGTCATGCATAATCCGGCCGGGCTGGAACCATAGTTCCGTGGAGCCAAGGTGGGCCCCGTCGAGCATCGCCTTCGAGACCTTGGCGGCCGCGAAGACGGCGGCCAGGTGCTGCCGTTGCAGGCCCGGCCGGCTGCGCCCTGCACGGACGTTTTCCAGCCGTAGGGATTGCCCGGTGATCATCGAGAGAGCGAGCGCGGAGCGGAGAATCTGCCCGCCTCCCTCGCCCGCCGCACCGTCCAGCACGAGCCATTCGTCGTCCATCATGCTCCGCCACCGCCGGTTTCGCGGCCGGCCCCAACCTGCCGCGTCTAGGAACTGATCTTGCCTCGGGGGAACGGGCAGGTTACCACGTTTGCGAGCCGTTGGGCAGCTTTCCGTAGCAATACTAGGCTCTGCTTGATAACACAGAAGGGGTGCCAATGGCGGCTCGTCCGCCAGTGTCTGGCAGTGTCAGCTCTGGCACTGGCGGACGAGCCGCCAGTGGCACCCAGGCGCCGAGTGCTTTCTCAGGCAGAGTCTAGTGTCGACAACTCGCATTGAGCGTTCTTGAGCGAATCCACCATTTCGAACCAGTCCGAGTCGCAGCAACTGCTGCGGGCTTGCGCGGCTGCGCAGTGGCGGGGGGGAACGGGCTTCGACGCAGCTTCGCTTGACGGTTCCAAGCCGGCGCTTATCAAGCGGGGCGATCGCCGGGCGATTTATCGAGTCGATCTTTCGCATGGGCCGGTGTTCATCAAACATCGGACGGCGCGCTGGTTTTCGGCGTGGCTGGATCGTTTGCGCGGAGCGGCCTCGCGACGCGAATACTTGCAAGCGCTCGAAGCGGAACGGCGCGGCGTGCCGACGGTGCAGGCGCTGGCCTACGCGACCGATGCGGGCGAGGGGGCGTCTCGTGAACAATTGCTGGTCACGGCCGCGCTACCAGGGGCATGCCAGTTGGATGTGTTTATTGAAGAGCATCGCCTCGGGCTTGCTGTTGGAACATTGCGCCGGCGGGCGCTCGTCGAGGCGTTGGCGAAGCTCTGCGCCGCCGCCCATGAAGCGGGACTGGAGCATGACGACTTGCATGCTGGTAATATCCTCGTGGTTTGGCCGGCAGCGCAGTTGCGCCCGGCGTTGCATCTGATCGACCTGGACAAGGCGCGATTCCATCACGCGCTTAGTTGGCGGGCCGCGCGCCGGAACCTCGCGATGCTCTTCTGCGGGCTGCATCACGTGGCGAATGAGCGGGACCTGCGGCGGTTCTGGCACGTGTACTTGAAACAGCGTCATGGGCTGCGCGTCGATCGTCGCGAGGCCGCGAAACAGATTCTGACCAGCGGAATGCGCCGCGTCGCGCAGGTGCTGCGCGATCGCGATCGCCGCGCGCTGCGGAACAACCGGCAGTTCACGGTGGTGCGGACCGCCGCTGGCGTGGCACTCGGCTTGGCTGAGGATGGCAACGCGAAGTTAGCTGAATGGTTGGCGATGGCCCAACAACTCATTGCGCAGCCCGGCGCCGAGGCGCTCAAGCTGAGCTTCGGCGGCCTCGTGCTCAAGTCCAGTTTGCCGGGCTCGCCTGCGGAAGCAATCGTGTTGAAGCGGTTCCGTCCCAAAGGTTGGCTGAAGCGACTTGTCGCGCCGTTTCGACCAAGCCGCGCGCGGATCAACTGGGTGCGCGGGCATGCACTTTTGGCGCGAGGCATTGCCACGGCCACGCCGCGCTGCGTGCTGGAGCCTTGGCCCGCGGCGCTCGGTGGCGAATCGTATCTGGCCACGGAGTGGATCGCCGGCGCGAGGAATCTGCACCTGTACCTCTGGGACCTGGCGAAGCGGCCCGAGGAAGAACAACGTGCGGCGCTTCGCCACGACGCGGAATCGCTTGGCGCGCTGCTGGGTAAAATGCATTTCTATCAGGTGGCGCATCGCGATCTGAAAGCTGGCAATCTCACCGCGGCCGAGTCGCAGGGAACGACCTGCTGGTATCTACTTGATCTCGACGGTGTGCGCTTGCGCCGCAGTATCCGTTTCGCGGAACGCGCCGCCAACCTGGCTCGCCTGGCGGTCAGCGCGGAGATTCATCCGTTGATCTCGCGCGCGGATCGCTGGCGATTCTTGAAGGCCTACGCGCAAGCCGCGGGGCAGCGCGACGACCTGCGCGTATTGTGGCGCGCCGTTGCCAAGGAATGTCGGCGGCATGTCGAACGGCTGGAATCGCGGGGGAGCATTGTCGCGTGAACGAGGATTCTAAGCGTCGACCTATCGCGAGCCGCCGCTGGCGGATTTCTCAGAAATTGGCGTCGCACCTGGCCGAACGGGGGATCGCGCCGAACGCAATTTCGATCGCTGGAATGGCATGTGGGCTGCTTGCCGGCTGCTTGTTCGCGGCGACATCCAGGAATTTGGCACTCGCGCCCTGGTTCTGGCTGCTGGGCGCGGTGCTTGTGCAACTGCGCCTCGTCGCCAATATGCTCGACGGGATGGTCGCAATGCTAACGCACACCTCCTCACCCGTTGGCGAGCTTTACAACGAGGTCCCCGATCGGATCTCGGATACGGCGATCTTCGTAGGACTTGGCTATGCCGTCGGCGGTGCGCCGACCCTGGGTTTTGCGGCCGCTCTTGCCGCCATGCTGACTGCCTACGCGCGAACTACTTGCGTCGCAGCTGGCGCGCCGGCGAATTTCTGCGGCCCGATGGCCAAACAGCATCGCATGGTCGCCGTGACCTGCCTCGCGCTTGCTTCGCTCGTCGTGCCGGCCGACAATGGGCTGTGGCAATACGTGAGTCATGCCTTCACACCGACGAACCTGGCACTGTCGATCATTATCGTTGGCAGTGTTATCACAGCAGTCCGACGTTTGACCGCTAGCGCTCGTCACCTGGGACGAGGCGGCACACGAAACGAATAAAGCTTGGAGCATCGCGGGCGATGCTCCAAGCTTGTGACAGCTCGATGGTTCGAGACGTAGCAATCACCCTTCCATGGGCGCGTTCAATCCGCCGGTGAACCTTTCGTCCTCGGCGGCGTGTCCCGTCAGCACTTGGGCCTTGTATCCGCCGCGGGATTGGAAGTAGACGATCAGGCCGATGTAGCACCCGAACATGATCAGCGGCAGGACGGCAATCTTGCCGAGTGTCCCCTGTTGGGCCGCAGCAACCGTCTTATGAATTACCTTCTTTTCCGCTTCAGGCAGCTTCTCGACCTTGGCTTGATCGAGCGCCTTGTATGCGCCGAGGAGTCCAACTCGATCTACCATGACCTGGGAATGCAATTCGCTGTTCTGCGTCGTCATGATGCCATCGAACGCCCGATCTTGCAGAATTCCGATTGCGGGACCACCCAAGGTTCCAACCGCGAGCATTCCTACGCCAGCGATGGCATTCATCATCAACGCTCCCCCCTTGGGATATTGCTCGCTCACCACGCCGAGCGTCGTGGGCCAGAAGAACGTCTTGCCAAAGCCATAGAGCGTGGCGGCCAGAAACAGCGCGAACACCGCGGTTCCGGCGTTTGACAACCAGAGTAGTCCGGCGCAAGCGATCGCCGCGCTCAACGCCAGTAGTCCCAATGGCGAAGTGCGATGCACGATCGGTCCGGCGAAAAACCTCAACACGAACATGATCGCGGAAGTGTATACCAGAAACAATGTTCCCATACGGGGGCTTTCGAGCACCGTTCCCATGATGTCCGGAATCCAAGAGTCCGTGCCCAACTCCGTCGTTGCCAGCAGGAACATGACGAGCAGCAGGAACACGAACATCGGTCGGCCGAACGTCCTCACGACCAAGCCGAAAGCAACCGTAGGAACGAGCGCCAAGACGGCATAGAGGATCACCTTGGCCACGGCTTCCGGCATTGACTGTGCCGCCGAGTCGATGATTCCTTTCAATCCCAGCACCTCATGCAACGTGGTCTCGCGCACCACCATGATCTGGTCGATGCCGGCGACCAGCAGAAAGCAAACGATCCAGCAACTTGCCGTGCCGAATTCGCGAAGCATGTCCATGTAGGAAACGCCAGCCGCCACGCGTTCTTGCACTGGAAACTTCTGCCCAAACAATAGCACACCGTAAATGACGGTGGGAATCAGGACGAGTGCCATTTGCCATTGCCAGATTCGCCCCGGCAAGACGTCGGCAGGAACGTAGGATACCGCGATCGTCAGCAGGCCGCCAAATACCAAACCGCCCGGCCACCCCGCGTGGAGAATATTGAGCCAGTGCGTCTTATTCTTCTCATAGATGGTTGCGACAACCGGATTGATGACCGCTTCCACGATCCCGTTCGAGAGCGCAAAGACAAAGGTCGCGAAGTAGAGCATGTTGAAGCTCGTCGCGAAAATCGTCAGCAAAGCGGAGGTAAAGTGTCCCACGAACGCAATGGCCATCGCGGTCCCATATCCAATCCGATCGACCACGAGACTGAAGAGAATGATCGAAATCGCGAACGGATAGAGCCCCACGCCGTTGAGGTAGCCCTTTTGCTCATTGCTGAGGTCAAATTGCAATTGCCACTCGTTTAGAATGGTAGAGCGGACCATGAATCCAAACGCCGTCGCGATGAGCGAAAGGAAACACCCGAGAAAGAGCCGCTGTTGGTTCATGTACCGGAATCTCCGCCTGGGGGACGCTTGCGAATGCGAGCTGGGTGGGGCGCGCGGCCTGGGCGGTCGCGGCATTTGGGACCGAGTATACTAGCCCCACACGGGGAGTAAATAATCTCCGCAGCCTGATTTGCCGGTTTTTCCTCGATTCCCCCGTCTTCGCACAGTTAACTCGACAAACTCCGCTAACTTTTCCAATTCGCCCTGCTTTTGGCCGCTCCGCAGGCAGCCTTGACCCACGCGAACGATGCGACATACGATGCCGCCCGGCCGGATTGAGGCCGCCTGGCGTCCGGAGACTGGCACGTTGCTGCCTGCCGATAGCATTGCCGATCGCCGCCGCCGTTGGGCCTTGGCCGCCATCCTGTTGCTGGCGTTCGTCGTGCGATTGGCGGCGGCCAATTGGTGGCAGCACCGGCTGGGCGAGCGGTCGTTTGGCTTTGCCGATTCGGAAAGTTATTGGGCTTTGGGGCAACGCATCGCGCAGGGCAAGCCGTACGCGTTTGGTGAAGACAAAGTGTTCCGCACGCCGGGCTATCCGGTCGTGCTGAGCGCGCCGATTCGCATGTTTGGGGCAGGACTGGAAGGAATCTGGTTCGCCCGAATGGAAGCCGCTGTGCTGGGACTGCTGGCGGTAGGAGGAGTCTGGTGTTGGGCAAGGATGCTCTTCGACGATCGAACCGCGCTGGTGGCCGCCGGATTGGCGGCGATCTATCCTGGCGCGATTTCCACCTCGACGTTGATCCTCAGCGAGGCGCCGTTCTGCCCGTTGATGGTGGCGAACCTTGTCCTTTGGACCCGGGCGGAACGTGCCGGGACGACCGGCGGACGCTGGGGGGCGGCCTGCGCAGCCGGCATGCTGGCAGGGCTGGCGACATTGATGCGGCCGAGTTGGCTGCTGTTCGCGCCGTTCGCCTTGACGCTCGGCATGTTGCGCGGCGGCCCCTGGCGTCCGCGGCTGGAGTTAGCGGCGGCGATGCTGCTGGGGCTCGTGCTGGTGATGTCTCCCTGGTGGGTGCGCAATTGGCAAGTCGTCGGGCGGTTTGTACCGACGTCTCTGCAAGTCGGCGCGAGTCTCTACGACGGCTTGAATCCGAAGGCGACCGGCGCGAGCGAAATGAGCTTCGTCCCGGAATTCTCCGCGGCGGAGCGCGCGCAGCCTTCGGGCGATCCTGCAATTCCCTTCGAAGTGCGGCTCGATCGGCGAATGCGCGACGCTTCGGTCGACTGGGCGCAGGAACATCTCGGCCAAGTCGTTCGCTTGATGGGCGTCAAGTTCCTGCGGATGTGGAACGTGTGGCCGAACGAACCGTCGTTTTCCAGTTGGCCGCTGCGGGTCGCCATTCTGCTCAGCTATGGTCCGATCCTGGCGCTAGCCATCATCGGCGCGGTTCGCTACCTGCCCCGCGGCTGGCCGTACATCCTCTGCGTGCTGCCGGCCGTCTATTTCACCCTGTTGCATACGATCTTCGTCAGCTCCCTCCGCTACCGCGAACCGGCGATGTTCGGATTGATCGTCCTGGCAGCGGCGGTACTCAGCGAGGCGAGCCAACGCGGAACGCGGCAGCCGGAACGCGGAACTTAAGAGCAGCCACCACGATGCTCCTACCTAAGTACACCCGCAGAAAGTTTAACGTGGGGCGCCACTGGCGGCTTGTCCGCCAGTGCGGCCCTGGTCGCGCTTGCGGGCTCAACTCCAGCACTGGCGGACAAGCCGCCAGTGGCACCCATCGCTTGCGTTGTTCTGCCTGCGCACTTAGTTCCGAGTTTCCTACTCATCGCTCATTACTCCGTACTCCTCACTTCCTCCCCCTCGCCCTCCGATGAAGCTCCTGCGACGCATCATCCAATGGGTCGTCGTGCCGGTCGTGGTGATCGGGCTGATCGGGGCGTTGTATCTCGAAGGGCGCGTCGACGAGGAAATCCGCCACCAGGTCGAGCGCAAATTCGCCGAACACTACCGCGATCTTAAGGTGCGCGTCCATGCGGCGCGGCTGCTGCCGGGCGAAGGGATCGAAGTCCGCGGCCTGTCGATTTCGCTGCCAAACTCCAACGACGATCAAGGCGAGTTGTTGTACGTCGACGAGCTGTTCGTGCGTTGCAACACGGAGCTGGATCGGTTGGTGCAACAGGACCTGGGGATCCAGCACCTGGTGATCCGTCGCCCGATCATTCGCGCCACGCCGGACGCCGAGGGACATTGGAACGTGGCGAAGTTGTTGCCGTTGCCGAAATTCGGCGGGCAGCCCCCTTCCGGCGAATTCGAGCACGCGACAATTGAGCTGGCCGATCCGGAAAGCGGCGTTGGCCGCACAATGGTCGTGCGCGATTTGAATTTCAAATTTAGGCCGGAGCGGAACGCGCGCGACCCCTCGCGCTACGACTTCGTCGTCGACGGGCGTCTCGCCGCCGATTTCACGCGCAGCACCGCGTTTCAGGGTAAATTCGCCGCCGACGGTAAGTCGTGGCACATGCAAGGCAGCATCGCCGGGATGGAATTCTGCCCGGAGCTTTGCCAGGCGTTGCCCGGGATGTTGGCAAAGAAGTTTTTGCCGCTCGCGTCGATGCGGGCGCAAGTGAACGCCGAGTACCATCTAGCATATGACGCCGCGAAGCCGGAGCGTTGGAACTACGCCATCAGCGGGGCCGTGGCACAGGGGAGGATCGACGACGCGCGGTTGCCCTATCCGCTGACCGACTTAACCGCGGTGTTCGAGTGCGACAACCAAGGCTGCAGCGTGCATGAACTGACCGCGCGCAACGGGCCGACGACGCTGTCGCTGAGTATGGAACGTGTTGGCCATCAGCCCGGCGCGCCATGGACCTTGGTGGCCGAGAGCCGGCAGATGGTCCTCGATCAGCAACTGTTTCGCGCGCTGCCGCCAGCCTTCCGCGACGAATGGCGGAAGTTCCTGCCCGAGGGGAAGGTCGACGCGCGGCTACGATTGCACTTCGACGGCCAGACGTATCATCCGGACGTGACCGTGCAGTGTCTCGGGGTGTCGTTCTACTACCAGAAATTCCCGTATCGCTTGGAAGGCGCCACGGGGACGATCACTTTCAAGGACGAGCAACTGAAGGCGCGATTGACCGCGTACTCGGGGCGCCGCGAGTTGCGTATCGACGGCGAACTGCTGCACCCCGGTCCGCAAGGGACCGGCTGGTTGAAAGTGGTGGCGAACGACCTGCCGCTGGACGAAAAGTTGTTCGCGGCGCTCAATCCCGGCGCGCGGCAAGTGATCAAGGAACTTCGTCCTGACGGCACGATCGACCTGGATTTGTTGTTTCGCCGGGAGCCTGGAGGCGGGGCGGGTTTCCAACGCTCGATCAACGTCGTCTTCAACCGCTGCGCGGTCCGTTACCTGCACTTTCCCTATCCGATCCAAGATATTCGCGGACGGATGACGATCAACGACGACGAATGGAAGTTCGAGCAGCTCGAAGGCTCGAACGACACCGGCCGCGTTTATTGCCAGGGGCATTTCAGGCCGGTTGGCAATGGCGAGAAGGAATTATGGCTGGAGTTTGCGGCGGAGAACGTGCCGCTGGAAACCGAGCTACGCGACGCCCTGCGGCCGGCGATGCAACGCATTTGGAGCGACATGCGCCCGCAGGGAGCGATCGGCCTCAGCGCCAAAGTGCGCTATCTGACCCAGGGCAAACGCTTAGACGTCGCTGTGCGCGGCGAGGCCTCGCCGGATGAGACGTCCATGCCGGTATCGATCGAACCGGTCTACTTTCCGTATCGGCTGGAACGGCTCCAAGGCACATTTGACTACCACAACGGCCACGTCGACCTGACGAATTTGCGCGCGCGCCATGGCCAAACGACGGTCAGCGCCGGCGGCAAGTGCGATCTCGCTTTGGACGGCAGTTGGCAGCTCACGTTGTCGCCGCTGGTCGTCGACGGGATGCGACTCGATCGCGAACTGGTGCAAGCGTTGCCAGAGCGATTGGCGCAGGGCATCGATGAATTGAAGCCCGATGGCACCATGTCGCTGAGCGGTAAGTTGGGCTTCTCCGGCAGTGGGCTGCCGCAAGAACCACTCAAGACCGACTGGGACGTGCAACTCGACTTGCATCGCGTGGCGATGCAATGCGGCGTGTCGCTGGAAAACATTCATGGCGGCGTGCGGCTGTGGGGCGCGACCAATAAGGAAGAATTCCAGTCGCGGGGCGAGTTGAAGCTCGACAGCGTCACGTACGAAGATTTCCAGCTGACCGACGTCCGCGGGCCGCTGCTGATGGATGACAAAGGCGTGCTCCTCGGCCGCTGGGCGGAACGCGGCCAACCGGTGACGAATGCGCGGCGGATCACTGCCAACTGTTACGGCGGCAAGATCAGCGGCGACGCCTGGTCGACGCGCGGCGCGCCAAATCGCTTTCAAGTCTATGCGGAGCTCGCCGACGCCGATCTGCGCCGCATCACCGGCGAACGCTTCCCCGGCCGCCAAAACCTGCGCGGCCGCGTCGACGGGCAAGTCAATCTGCAAGGCGCCGGCCGCGGCTGGCACAATTTGAGCGGTCAGGGATCGTTGCAACTGCGTGAAGCCGACATTTACGAAATGCCGCAAATGGTGCAGTTGTTGAGTATCCTCAGGCTCAAGACGCCGTCGCAAACGGCATTCACCAACAGCGAGGTCGATTTCGAACTCGACGGCGGTCGCTACTATTTCAAGCGATTGCAATTCGTCGGCGACGCGCTCAGCCTGTACGGCCGCGGCGAGATGGATCTCGAACGGAACGTGACGGCGAACTTCTACACCATGGTCGGCGCGCATCGCATTCCCGGACTGAGCGATTTGATGGGCTCGGCGAGTCAACAAATCATGTTGGTCCGCGCGACCGGGCCGCTCGATCAACTGTCGATCACCAACGAAGTTTTTCCCGGCGTAAACGAGTTCCTGCAACAATTGCAATCCGACCTGCAAGTGCCGCTGGCCGGCGCGGCGACCACGGTGCCGGCCCCCGGCACCGGCGCGGCGCGGCGCGAAGGCGCGGAATCGTCCCGGCTATGGGGGTTGTTCCGATAAGTTGATTTGACACCTGTGCTCCGACACCTAGGCTTGAGAATCGAGCAGTCACAGTCGCCTTTCGCACCGCGAAAGGGCGCCCTTTCGCGGTGCGAAAGGCAACGATGGCGACACTTGTTTCAGCAGGAGGTGTGCCATGAGCGTAGGACCCATGGTTTCGGTCGCGGCATCGCTGGCGGGATCGTCGCTCGCGCAGTCGCGCGGGAGCGACGTCGAGCGCGCTCAGCAAGACAGCGTGCAACTGGAACGTCGCGTCGCCGGGGAATTGAAGGCCGAACAGGCCGCCGGCATCGGCGTCACAGATCAGGAACACGAAGCTTCGGACCGGGACGCCGACGGCCGACGGCTTTGGGAGGGCGCAGCACAGCCGAAGTCTGAACAGGAAAAAGCACAGGAACAGGCCGCCGCCCTGGAACGGAAATCCCGGGATGCGACCGGCGAATGCGGCACGCAACTCGATCTATCTGGATGACCAAGCGAACTCGCCATGCCCGTTGACACGATCACCTTGCCGCGCGACTCGAATCAGGCGCTCGGCCTGGGGCGATTCGCGCTGGACTTTCTGAATGGAAAACTTGGCGCGCCGGGCGAGCTGGCGCGCCGGGACGTGGAGCGATTCCATCTCGACAGCGTGGCTTGCGCCGTCTCGGCGCTCGCCTTGAGAACCAATGCGCCAAACGTGTTACGGGACGAGGCGCTGGAATATCGCGTCGCCGACGGTCAGCCCGGCGCCAGTTGCTTTGGTTCCCATACGCGCGTGCAGCCGGAAAAGGCGATCGCCGCGAACTGCGCGGCGGCGCGTGAATGGGACTCGAACGGCACGAACTTCGGTTACAACCCTCGGCTGGGTCACACCGCCGGTGAGTTCGGCCACAACGACTTCTATCCGGTCGTCGTCGCGGCGGCGCAACAGGTTTCGATCGACGGCGACCGCGCGGCGCTCGCGATGTTGCTGTTGGATGAAATTCGCGGCCGGCTGGCCGAAGTGTTCAGTTTGAAGGACCACAAGATCGACCATGTTGTGCATGGCGCGATCGCCTCGGCCGCGGTCTACGGCGCGCTACTGGGCGCCACGCCGGAGCAGATTGAGTCAGCCATCGGATTACTGGTCGCGCATTACATTCCGTTCCGCGCAATCCGCGCCGGCAAGCAACTTTCCGATTCGAAGGGCGCTTCCGCGGCGTTGAGCACAGAAATGGCCATCGTCAGCATCCGCCGTGCGCTGCGCGGGTTCGTCGGGCCAGCCGATATTTTTCGCAACCCCGAGGCGATCTTCTGCTTGTTTGAGCCGCCGAAAGCAAAACAGGAAAGCCCTTTCGATCTAACCTTTGCCGTCGCCGGCGACGATTTCGCCGTGCGCGGGATGCATTTCAAGCTTGGCCTGTACGAACATCAATCCGCTGGAGCGATCCAAGGGTTGATCGATCTGTTGCAGCGTCATCCGGCGTTGCTGGCGGATGAAGCGAAAATCGAAAAACTGCGGATCAGAATCTATCAACCGGCCTTCGGCATTATCGGCGATCCCGCCAAACGCGACCCGCGCACGCGGCAAAGCGCGGATCACTCGATGGTCTATATCGTGGCCACGCTGCTGCGCAAAGCGCTGACGCTCCGTGCCGTCGGTTGGAAGGAATTGATGTTGATGCCAGCCGACTACGCCGACGCGGCGCTCGTGGATCCGCTCACCCGACGGCTGATCGATCGGATCGAGTTCGCGCACGGCGGGCCGGAATTCGACGCCAAGTACCCGGACGGCATTCCGACGTCGCTCGAAATCGAGCATACGGATCTAGGGCGCCTATCCAGCGGCCTTGTCATGTATCCCGCCGGCCACGCGCGTTATCCAGGCGACGACCTGGAACAACTGCTCAGCCACAAGTTTCAACTGCTGGCCAGCCTGGGCGTCGTTGACCCGAAGTCGCTCTACGAACGCTGCCACCGCCTGCGCGGAAAATCGCCGGAAGCGATGGCGGAGCTCTACGAGTTCGAGATCAAGTGATGAAATGTCGAATATCGAAGCTCGAATGTCGAATGACAGCCTTTCGTCATTCCGTCATTCGGATTTGATTCGACATTCCCACTTACGGTGCGTCGTCGGAGAGTTTGCGGATTTCGTCGCGGAGCCGGGCTGCTTCTTCGAAGGCTTCTTGCGAGATGGCTTGGTCCAACTCTTTTTGCAGGGCTTGCATGCGTTCCGCGCTGGGATCGGGTTCGGCGCCCGGCGCGTGTTGCGCGGCGACGTGGGCGTACAGCTTTTCGAGCTGCACCAACTCGGCGCACTGATCGGCCTGCTCCGTTTGACCGTACTCGTCGAGATAGGCGCGAATGCTGTCGATGCCGACCTGCAATGCCCGGAGCGCCGCTTCGTGCTGGCCCAGTCGGACCAGCGGCGTGGCGACCGCCCGGGCGTGCATCATGGTCACGTACGGGCGCCATTGATCGAAGGCGAGCTTGTCGCGTTCGTAGCGGGCATGATCATGGACGAAGCGAAACAACCGGAGGTTGCGGGCCGTGTCGCGGGCGCAGAGTTCGAACATCTCCAAATGCCAGAAGCTCAAGTAGCGATGGTAATACTGCACCCCCTCCCGCTGGAGGAAGGCGCAATCGTCGCTGCTGAGCTGGAACGCGGCGCTATCCGGGTGGGCGGCGTCGTGGTCCTTCTGCCGCTGGAGGAAATGGTCCAGCCAGGACTCGCTCCCCTCGGGCCGCAGGCCGTCCGGGCGGCCGTCCATTTCCAGTTGGAGCACCCCCAGATCGAGCCGTACCTGAATGCGGCTTTTGCCGTCGTCGCCAGCGACCACGCGGACCGACAATTCGTCGGGGTCATATGGCCAGGACGACAAGATGTGGGAAATATCCAACGACACGCGAGGCTATGACTGATTCACAAGGTGGTACGGCAGGCCGGAAACGCTGATTCCAGAATAGCATCGCCGGGCCGAAGCGGCAGTCCCCAACCGCTGCGACGAATTTGGGACTTCCCCGCTTGCGCATTGTTAACGCCTGTCCGTCCGGTTGCTTGAAAGTGCGGGTGGCTGGGGTCGAGGGTACTCGCTCGCCCCCGGCGCGCTAGACCTGGGGGCGAATGAGTACATTCGACCCCAGCCACCCAACAGCCTAAGTGGCGCCAACTTCTGGCTTTGCCGGAACACCAGCCCGACGCGCAAGCGAGCGAACGGTGACGTCGAACTGGGCGCTCGCGCACGAAGAAGGGCGAGCTGCGTCAAGACGCAACTCGCCCGCTCTTGCTCTGCTCTGTTACTCGTCTTACTTGTCAACGGTCAGGCCGGCCGCTTCGGTGAAGCGATCGAAGGCGGCGCGGAACGTCGTGTAGGTGATCGTCTGGACGACGTCGCGCGGACCCGCCAGTTTGACGGCTTCGGCCGCTTGCTCGTCGGTCAGCACCACCGGCGACGCGGCCAGGTTCTTGGCGAACGTCAACAGGGCTTGATCTTTGGCTTCCAGCGTCTGCTGATCGCCGTCGAGGGCCGCGATCTGCTCGTCGGTTTGGCCGAGCGATTTCAGGCGACCGTACGCATCGCCCATGGCGTACCAGGCGCGATCTTGGCGGGCGACGACCCAACTCATCTGGGCCTTGAGCAGCGGGCTGAGATCGCCTTTGTCCTCCGAACTGCGAATGCTGGCGACGGTGCGTTGTCCGGCGATCGGGAAGTTCGCCAGCAAGCGCATCCATTGCGGGATCGCGCCTTCCGGAGCGGATTCGCCGCGAATTTCTCGGGCCTCGTCTTCGTCGACCAACGGCAACCTGGGTT